>NZ_JAASHD010000032.1:19009-44829 GCF_019734375.1 Clostridium sp. K04 | reverse complement strand
TACAATTATTTTTTTGAAAATATAGAAAAAGAGCTATCGCTAGCGGATTTTTTTACCCGCTATTGCGACAGCTCCATTTTTATAACAACTCAACTCGTTTTAGTCGCTGAGTACACTAAAGTGTACCTTCAACTAACTAAATCTAAGATTTAAAGTTTCAGGCAAGTTCGATTAACTAAATCAAGATTTAGAATCTATTTTAAGGAAACTCGACTCCTTTCAGTCGCTGAGTAAGTTCGATTAACTAAATCAAGATTTAGAATCTCACTTATATGACTGTTATAGTTTTAAATTCGTATTTATCATATCTATGTCTTGCAAAAGAATATTCAAAAGCCTTTCCATTTTCTAAATAAGCAACTCTTTCAACCTCTATAACTGGTTCATCACTTTTTAGCCTCAAATAATTTCTATCATTTTCATTACTTTTATCTGCCCTAATAGTTGAATGTGCACTTTGTATTTTTAATCCTAGCTTATTTTTAATATATGAATATATTGATCCTTCAACATCATCAATTTTTATACCTGGAATTATATTTATTGGCATATATGTTTTTTCAATAACTATTGGTTCGTCATCAACATACCTAACCCTATTTATTAGATATACAAAACTGTTCTTTTCAATCTTCAACATATTAGCAATCTTATTATCAGCATTAATTACTGTGAATTTTAATACCTTACTTGTAACCTTATGTCCTATATTATTATATGTTAATCCTGAAAATTGCTTTTTATCTATTATTCTATTTATCTCTTTTTCAGTAATATCCTTAATAAAGGTACCAGATCCTCGCCTTTTAACAATTAACCCTTCAGAAACTAATAGATCCAAAGCCTTTTTTACAGTCATTTTACTTACATTATATTTTTCACATATACCTTTTTCAAATGGTAATCTTTTATTAGGTTTATATACACCTTTAAGCATATCTTCCTTAATATCAATTGCTATGATTTCATATTTATTCATTTAGCACTTCCCTTGTAATTATTATTTAAAATAATACCTTATTTAATTTCAATAGGTAGTTCCTGCTTTTGAAGAAAGTTATATAAAGCCCCTAACTTGTTAGCATCATTTCCATAGATACATTTTCTTATTACTGGTATAACAGTTGCATATTCATTAGTATCTAATATCTCTTTAACCTTATTTGTAATATCATCAATTATACCTTTTCTTTCAGAAACTGCTCCACCTAAAATTACAGTTTCTGGATCATATGTGTATTGTATATTAATTATCCCTATAGCCATATAAGTAAAAAATTTATTAACTTCTTCAATGGCAATTTCATCTCCTGAATCATATAATTCAAATGCTTTTCTACCATCAAAGTTATTAATATCTAACCCTTTTCTTTTTGCTATTGCCTTAGCTAGTGCAAAAGTTGATCCAACATCGCTCCATACTAAAAGCTTATTTTTATCTACGTCACAATCAACTATACAATATCCAAATTCACCACCGTGCATATGTGCACCTGTATGTATTCTTTTATTTTTTACAATAGCACCACCAATTCCAGTTCCACAAACAATAAATGCAGAATCATCATTATCTTTAGCTGCACCTAACCAACATTCACCTAAAGCTGCACAATTTGCATCATTTTCTATTTCAACTTTTAGCCCTGTTTTTTCTTGTAATACTTCTTTAAAGTTAATTCCATAAATATATGGTATAGCACTTTTACTCTTTATGCTTCCTTCTACTGAATCAACAGCACCTGGTGCACTTATTGCTATACCTTCTAATAAAAATTGTTCTTTATAAGTTTCAACTAAGGACGCTAATTCTTCAAAAAACTCCTCTAGAGTTTTAGAAATTCCAATTTTACCACTAATCAATATTTGTCCTAAATCTGTTATTACTGACCATTTAACAGCTGATCCCCCAATATCATATACCATATAATTTGCCATTTTTATCCCTCCATAAGTAAACGAAATCATCAACTTCCTTTAATAAGTATATACTTTATTTTTATCGTTGTCTATACTTTTGTTTATTTGTTTATTTGTTCATTCCATTTCAGATTAATTTCATTTATCAATCTATCTATATCGTCTTCAATTATAAATTTCTGAACAAATGCAGCATCTATTCCACATTCTTTTTTTATTTGTAAAAACTCATCTTCTAATCTAGCTACCTCCATTGATTGCTTACTGATATAATCTGAATAAGTTATTATTGGAATATTTAATTCACCTAGTTTCTCTAATACTTCTTTTGCCTCCTTATCTTCTTTCAAAGGAGACATTATGTTAACTGCATTTGCATATCTATTGTTTTCAAATATAAATTTTAAAAATGCCTTTGCTGTATCTGGATTATCAGTCGTATTAGAAACAGCATACATATAATCGCCATAAACTTTTATAGTGTTAGTTTCTGGTATAGGAAACATCCCTAATGAATCTATATTCATACCCATATCTTCTAACTGATATATAAAATCTGAATTCCAAATTGCCATTGCAATTTTTCCTTCACTCATATCATTTTTAAATTGTTGCCAATCATAATTAAATAGATCTTCTTCGGCATACCCTCTATTAACAATTTCACGTACTAAACTTAAAGACTTGTACAATCCGCCATTGCTATCCATTATCTGCCTATTTTCATTCATAACATCATTTGATAAATTATTATCAAACAAATGTGGTATAATATCTGTCCATAAATCCATAGTCCACGACTGTCTGTAATTAATAGCAATAGGAGTTATGCCCAACGCCTCTATCTTGTTACATGCTTGAAACAATTCATCTATTGTAGTTGGTAATCTATCTATATTTGCCTGTTTAAAGATATCCTTATTGTAAATTATCCCTTGCCATGTTATAGATGTGTTTAAGCAATACAAACTATAATCATTACCAGTTCCCATAAAATAATTATAAATATTAGAATCATTAAATCCTAAATCATCTAATGCTAAAAAATAATTTCTATATTCATTTTTTGAAATTGTTGATGGAACTAATGTTACATCTGGTAACTCACCAACCGATGCTTTTCTTTGTAATATAGATTGTGCATCACCAATTAGCTCTAGAGTTACATTAACCTTTGGGTTAATTTCCTCAAATTCTTTTATTAATGCTTCAATTTCTACACTCTTATCAGTTCTATTGCTTACAAAGGTAATATTCCCTTCTAAATTATCACTTACTTTAATTTCAGTGTTAAAATTCATTCCTATAAACAAAACACCCATTCCTATTATTGGAATCACCAAAGCAATTAATATTAAAATGATCATTTTTTTATTATTGCCCATATTAATCATATCTCTACCCTACCTTGCTATACTCTTCTCTCTAGCCTTGTTATTTCTGAAGTTATTTGGTGTTGTTCCTGTAATTTTCTTAAAAGCTCTTCCAAATGTAATAGAATCATTATATCCAACGCTTTCAGCTACTTCATATATCTTTAAATTTGTTGTAACTAATAATTCCTTTGCTCTTTTAACTCTATAGTTTGATAAGAATTCATAAAAACCTTCTCCAGTTTCTTTTTTAAATAGTTCTGATAAGTAATTTTGACTTAAAAACACTTCATCAGCTACATCCTTTAAGGTTATATTATTATTGAAGTTCTTTGTTATAAATTGAATTGCTAATTTAATTGATGTTGCACTGTATAAATTTTTATCATCTTCTAATATATCTGATAATTCATTTAAATCATCAACATAGTACTTTTTTGAATTTTTATTGTATAACATTTTCTCCTTAACTTTTCTAACTAATTTAGAATGCTCTCTTACTTCCCAAATTTTATTAGTACATTCTAATATAAATACGCTTATTCCATTTTCTATAAATACATTAGATTTCTCATCAATTAGATTTGTTACATCGCTAATATTACTTATTTCATTTCCATTAAAATAGAAAACTATATAAACGTTATCATTATAAAGAAAATATATATATTCAATTTTATTATTATTAGAAACTTCTTTAAAATAACTATTTAATAATTTATTATTAAACTCTTTTTCTTCTTTATTTATCGGAAGTACGACCATTTGATAGTAATAACCTTCATCTAATTGAATATTTTCTAATAAACTTTTATCTGTTCTTATATTAATATCTGAGTTTGAAAATAATAAATGTTTAAAAAAATCCTTCTTTATGACTTCAATAGATTTAGTCATAATTTTATCTTTTTTCTTTAATTCTTCAATTTTTATTTCAACTTCTTCTACAACCTTTTTTAATTCATCCTTTTTGATTGGTTTTAATAAATAATTAAATGCTCCATATTTCATAGTATCTCTAACATATGTAAATTCATCATATCCACTTAACACTAGAAATATTGGTGGATGCTTTAATTCTTTATTAGCTTTTTCTACGAATTGTATTCCGGTCATAATTGGCATTTTAATATCAGTTATTACTAAATCAACTTGTCCATCATTTTCCTTTAAATATTCAAATGCTAACAATCCATTCTGAAAATCTCCAACTATTTCATGATTTTCAAATAATTTATTCAATATTTTTATTAAACCCATTCTAATAATTTTATCATCATCTACAACAATTATTCTCATAAACCCTCCTAATATTGAATATTTTTGAAATTTCCTATATATTTAAATTAACACAAAATTTATGATATGAAAATATTTTTTTTAATAATAGGGGATTTTATGATTTTAGATAAAAATTTATCAATAAAAAAACTTACAATTTTAACATTTATTATTATGTATTCTTTATTTTTTATAATGACTATAATTAATCTCTATTCATATTCACGCTATGAGTTTAGTAAAAATGATAAGCTTATTAAAAATTTTAATACAACTCTTAGTCAACAGCTTTACGAAAAGTTTAATAATCTTTCTGAAGTATCAAAATACCCTTTAATAATACCAGAAATAGATAAGTTACATTCTACTTTAACTTCAGATGAAAAATATGATATAGCTGATTATAATTATTTAAATTATCTTTGTGAAATGATGCTTATTCAAAGCAAATCAATAAATGGTGCTTTTATTTATAATTTATCTGGTGAAGGTGTTTTTTCATCTAGAAATACAACTAATTCTATAATAAAAAATGCCTCTTCAGAAGAATGGTTTTCTAATGCTTTAAATGATTCTAATGCAATTACATTTTTACCAAATATGAAATCAGAAGATATTTTTCAATATACTTCATCTAATAATAATTCATTAATTGGTGTAGCTCGTCAAATAATTAATTTAAAAACTCAAGAAATTACAGGTATCTTATTATTAACGCTTCCTATAGATGAGCTATTGGATATATTAACTAAAGATTTACCTTATGATAATCAAATTCTTTCTTTATATACTCCTAATGGTGATTTAATAATATCAAATAATTATGAAATCAATTTCACTCAGTATTTCAAAGATTTTAATTTCATTAGCAATTCACCAGTTATTAAAACAATTACTAATATAGATCCATATGTAACTACATCTAATACAATACCTTTAACTAATTGGATACTATTAAGTGCAATACCTAATACATCTGTATATACTATTAACAGTTTATATATTTTCTCTTTTGTTACTAACATTGTATTTTGTTCTATATTGTTTTTAGTTTTATACAATTTATTTATTCAAAGAATATTTAACCCTATTAATTATCTCATAGATAATATGGATAAAAGTAATATTGAAAGTAATTTATCATCCGAATTGTTATATGAAAGAGAAGATGAAATTGGTATTTTGGTTAAATCCTATAATGAAATGAAAAGCCGTATACATGATTTAATAAATATTAATTATAAAAATAAAATAGAACAAAAAGATTTAGAACTGAAACAACTTCAAAATCAAATTAATCCACACTTTATTTACAATACCTTAGAATCGATTCATATGATGGCTGAACTTAATGATGATGAAGAAACGTCTATAATGGCTGAATACTTTGGTTCAATCATAAGATATAGTATGAATAGAAAAGTTAATACTGTTAAGCTTAGAGAGGAACTTAATATAATAGATAATTATATTTACTTACAAAAGATACGCTTTGATCAATTATTTATTATTGAAAACTTAATTACTGAAGATGTAATGGAATGTGAAATAATAAAAATGATTATTCAACCACTTATTGAAAATGCAATTTATCATGGTTTGAGTGAGTGTAGTAGTAATGGAAAAATAATTATACAAGGACAAAAAGTATATAACCAACTTCTTTTAACTATTTCTGATAATGGAATTGGTATAGACACTGATACTCTTAAAGATTTAAATGACTATATAAATGATAAAAACAATAAATTTAAAGGCATTGCTTTAAGGAATATTAATAGACGTTTAAAGCTTAATTATGGTGAAAAATATGGACTTGAAATATTTAGTGTCTTAGGTAAAGGAACATCAATGGTTTTAACTTTACCTTATATTGTTAAATAAATTACTTTAAAGTTAAAATAAGCTGAGAAAATAAATCTTCTCAGCTTATTTATATATTATGAAATTTTTATGATCTTACTTAATCATTTTTCTTTCTTTTTGTTAACCCAATACCTCCAACTAAAGCACCTAAAGCTGCTACTACAGCTATAGCACTATTTACTCCACCTGTTTGTGGCAATTTATTGTTTCCATTCCCACTGTTTCCATTGCCATTATTAGCATTGTTACCATTATTTCCACCATTATCTGGTTTTACTGGCTCTGTTGGTTTATTTTCATCTTCATCTGGTGTTGGTACTGTATCTTCAACTTTGCTTGAATCAACAGCTCTAATATTATCGAAATAAATTGTTGAATCAACGTCGGCATTATCTACTGTATTACAATAAATTGCAAATCTTTCAATACTACTTGGATCAAAGATTGCTCCTTCATTTTTAGGTGTTAGCTCTTCAAATTTTAATGTTAATTCTTTTGCTTCATTACCAGCAACAAAATCATTTAAATACCATTCAAAGTCTTGTCCATATGATCTTACTTGAATTACTAACTTTTGTCCTTGTCCATCTGGATTAATCCATAATCTTAATGCATCATATTGTGACCAATCATTTTCTAAGTTTTTAGTAATACCTGCATACCCTTCTGAAATCTTCGAAGTGTTAATTTTATAATTAAATGCTAATCCATATGTGCCGTTATTGTGCTCATTTAACTCTGTAGTAAGTGTAGGACTTACTGAACATCCTGCACCTTGATCAGTTGTCCATTTTTGCTTTAATAAAGCTTCCTCTCCCATGTAACTTTCAAAATCATCTACTAAATTTACAGCCTCTTCTGATTCTTCAATATTAAATATAACATTAATAGTATTTAATGGTTCTTTTTCCTTATTACCTACTAATTCAATAGTTCCAATAGTTTCACCAATTTTATCTAATAATTTTTGATCTATATCAGCTTTGAAAACTCCATCTTCTTCTACAGCCTTTAAAGTTTTAATTTTCTTACCTTCGCTGTCTCTTATTACAAAACTTATCTTCTCATCAACATTTTTAACACTTGCTGTTATTGTCGTTGGGTTTAATACACGACTTCCTGATGTAGGAGAAGTAATAAATCCATAGGAATATGCTTCTTCTACCGAAGTATTAGCCTCTGCAAAGTTAGCATTGCCATCTGCAAATATTGATGAATCTTCGTTATAGTAGTCAATAAACTCGTTAATCATTTCATGACCTTTTGTTTCACTTACCATATATGGTGCAAAAACATTTCCTTCATCAAAATTTGCCCATGACATAAAGTATGGCATTGATGATTCTCCAACAATATCTGATACATTTTGGAACCATTGTTTATTTGCATTTCCACTTACAGGCATACATCCATAATTTATTCTTATACCTGTTTCTGATAAAGCAGCCAACTTACCTTTTTCATCTGCAATACCTTGTACAAGTTCTATTGTTTCTTTTAACGTGCTCATCCAAGGATCAGTAGAAGCATCTTCTGATGGATTATCATGATACATATCAAAAGCAATTATATCTATAAATTCATCCCCTGGATATCTTGATAAATAATCTGCCTCATCTACAAATGGCCCATTTGGAGAATAAACATATAAGAAATTATTTATTTCTTTATCATCTCTTAAATATTCAACAGTATATCTAAATAGATTTTTATAAGCTTCTTCATCACAGAATGCTTTACCCCACCAGAACCAACTTCCATTGTTCTCATGAAAAGGTCTAAATAATACTGGAACATCTTCTTTTGCTAATTCATGTGCATATTCTGCTATCATATCTAAATATCCAGTATAAACTTCATTTAAATCCCCACCTGGCATAATTCTTGCAACTACGTTACCTGTCGTAACTCCTGGTGTATATCCATAGTAATCATAATCTCCATTTTCATCCACACCTTTTTCTGCTACTAAAGCAAAGTTTGGCATATGTGCAGACATTGTTATAATTGATCCTTCTTTTGCCGCTTCTGCATTTAACTTAGCTGCCTTTTGTGGCAGAGTAAGTCCTGCAGCTTCCTCTTCTTCAGTTAATTGAAGTTCATTTCCTGTTAATGATAATGTATCTATACCTATCATACCTGAAATTGATCCTGTTAAATCTTTTGTATCGGAATTTGTTAATTTATCCTTTAACACAGCTTTATGATGAGTATCATTTTGATGTCCATAAATTACATTTTCAGTTTTACCAATACCTTTTAAATATGAATATAAATCTGCTGTTGTTTCACTAGCATTAGAATCTACTAACTTAACAGAAGATTTTATATCTAAATCTGAAAGATTTAATTTCTTTTGTTCTGTTGTGACTGCAGTTTTTTCTACATACACCTCATCTTTTTTTACTTGTCCTAATTCTATATTATCAATATAAATATTCCCTTTATAATCTGTATTAGATCCAATAACACTTAATGTTATTCCATCAATTTCAGTATTTTTTGCATTAAATTCAATAGTTACTGGAATTTTACTTAATCCATTACCAATATCCTCTGCAAGTTCCCTGTCCACCTTACCTTCATCATTAGCTACACCATCAATAAATAACTTAGCCTTAAATAATCCAGATATCATTTTATCTGTTTCATAAATTAAATCAAAAGTTATCTTATTATATCCATTAAAATCAAGTTTTTCTTCATTATATTTCTTTTCAATTTTAACTTCACTCCAGCTTAAAGACTTATATTCAGAAAAATCTAAGGCCATTTTTAAAGAACCATCACCTACAGTAGTATCATGTTCTACTTCAACATCTTTTTTATAATCCCAAGTTCCACCAAAATTCCATCCATCTAATCCGTCACTAAAATCAAATTTTAATTTATTTACTTCTGGAAGTGGTGTTTCTTCACCTGAACTAACTTTTCCTGTTACTTTGAAATTATCTATATAAATATAATCACTATAACTACTTGGTTGTCCAATAATAAGTATTAATAACTCTCCAATACCATCAATTTTTGTCTCTATATTTCCTGTAAATGTATATTTAGATAATCCATCACCATTGTCAACAAAATTATCTGCAACAACTGTAGCTATATCTGTTTCTTTCCAATTATATCCGCTATCACTTACTGTTCCTCTTAATTTTAAAGTTCCAAGTGTATCTAGTTTATCTGTTGGAATTAAAACATCATAACTTACAGTAGCTCCTACTAACTTTTCTTCACTATTATATCCAAATTTTAATACCTGTCTATTTTCATCCCATTTATCATCACCTGTAAATGCTGGTTTGAATTTTAACATCTCATTTTCAATCGAGGTTTCTATCTCATCATCAAAGTTTACTGTTGCATTATATGGCTTCATACTATCAACAGAAAAATCATTAGTATAAATTATTTTTCCTGCCTCAGATTGAACCTCATAATTATTAACATTTAAACTATTAGTTGCATAAACTACTGTTTGAAATTGACTTACTGCTACTGAAGTTGCTAATACTAAAGCTGCTAATCTTTTATTTATCGTAAATTTCATTACTTTCTCCCCCTATTTTATGTGTTACTTTAACCCCATATTAAAACGTTATCAAAGATTATGAATAATTATCTATCTATTAAAGATCTACACCTCCCCCCTAAATAATTAGGGTTATATTACTTTAATTCTATTTTCTTATGTAATTATTTACAATCTCAATATATCTACAAATGAATTATCGCTAATAATTAATAATAATTGTTAATAATTCATAAAATTTAAAGCTATTTAAATATTAGCATTATTATTGAAATTTATAATCATCAATATAAGTTTCTAATATATTAAATAGCTTTACTTGTAATTTTTATAATCTCTTATTCAGCAGTTAAATGTATTAACTTTGATGAATAATCTCCATATAAAGAAACATTAAGTCCAGCATACATTAATGCTCCTCCCGAAATTACTTCACCACTTTCTTCAACTTTATACATTTTATCTTCCACTAAACCTTTTAGTTTAATTCTTCTACTGTGATAATTTGGTCTTCCAAGAACTTGTACACAAGTTACTAATACTTCATTTTTATCTTTAGATACAACTTCCCAAGCATCAAAGCCATGATTTTCTGAGAAGTTTTCTATACGATAATAATCTCCTCTTCTTATTAAATCATTATACTTATGATACATTTTAACTTGAGACGGTATCATTTCTCTATCTTTTTCTGGTATTCTAGTTACATCTAATTCATATCCAAATGTTCCTGCTAATGCCACATGACCTCTAGTTTCAAAAGGTGTAGTTCTTCCTACTGTATGGTTAGGACAATCACTTACATGTGCCCCCATCACTGAAAGTGGATAAACCATTGAAGTTCCTTCTTGAATTTTTAATCTTTCAATAGCATCGGTATCATCTGAACACCAAATTTGTGGACTATAGTATAGCATACCTGGATCAAATCTTGCTCCACCACCAGAACAATTTTCTAGTAATATATGTGGAAAATCAGTAGTCAACCTATCCATCATTTCATAAACTGCCAACATATATCTATGGAATAATTCACCATGTTTTTCTGGTGACAATGCTAAACTTCCTAAATCAGTTAACTGCCTATTCATATCCCATTTTACATAAGTTATATTTGCACTTGAAAGAACCTTTTTTATACTTTCATATATATAATCTACTACCTCTTGTCTAGATAAATCTAATACATATTGTTCCCTACATAATGCTGGCTCACGGCCTTCAATATGAATACACCAATCTGGATGTTCCCTAAATAAATCTGAATTTGGTGAAATCATTTCTGGTTCAAACCATATTCCAAATTCCATTCCTAATTTATTAACTTCATCTACAAGATTCTTTAATCCACCTTGAATCTTTTCTTCGTTAACTATCCAGTCACCTAATGAAGAATTATCACTATTTCTCTTTCCAAACCATCCATCATCCATAACAAGCATTTCTATTCCTAATTTTGAAGCTTCTTTTGCTATAGATAATAATTTTTCTGTATTAAAATCAAAATAAGTTGCTTCCCAGTTATTTATAAGTATTGGTCTTTTCTTATCTTTAAATTGCCCTCTAATTAAATTATTTCTATATAAATCATGGAAAGTTCTTGTCATCTTTCCTATACCTTTATTTGAATATACCATTACTACTTCTGGTGCTACAAACTCTTGTCCTTCTTCTAAACCCCAAGCAAAATCTTCTGGATTTATTCCCATAACTACTCTTGTTGTATCAAATTGACATCCTTCAACTTGAGTAAAGAAATTTCCTGAATAAACAAAATTAAATCCATAAACATTTCCACTTTCATCAGTAGCATCATTATCTAAAAGAGCTATAAATGGATTATCTTGATGACTTGATTCTCCTCTAATACTAGATACAGCTTGTTTACCATAGCTTATCTTCTTTCTTGAAATATGTCTTTCTCTTGCCCATGATCCATGAAGAGAAATCATATCATAATTTACTCCATCAAAATCCACACAAGTTGATAGCACTTTAGTAAGAGTTACTGGATTATTAGAACAGTTCTTTACTCTTATACTTCTAGTTATTACATCTACACTTTCAAATGTTGTATATACTAAAACTACTTCTAAATTTAAATCTTTATCTAAACATGTTATTTCTAAAGTTGTACATTCATTTTCATCTCCAAAAGTAGCAGGAAGTCCTTTTAATGATTTCTTTCCTTTAAATATTTCATGAGATACGTATTGCAGTTTACAAGCTGTATGTCCATTATTATCTCTTACTTGCAAACATGATTCTCTAAAGTCGCCTATACCATGTGTTGAATATTCCATTGGGAAGCTATCATAAAATGATACTCTATCTCTATTATTTTTTGATGGTACATATGGCGGCTCATCTATACGCAATAAATAATTAACGTTTTCATCAACTATCTTATTTCCAAAATAAACATGTCCAACAAATTGTTCCTCATCTACTATTGCTATAATATAAGATGTATCTTTTGAATCTAATTTAAATACTTTATGTTTTTCTATAAATCTTATACTCATACTCTTCTCCCCTAATTATTATATATTATTATCACAAAATTAATTTTCAACTCTAACTTATTATAGTTACCTCCTTAAATCAATATTATTTAAAATCTTATTAATATTAATCGATATTACTGATTTTTTGTTTATATTACCACCAAAAAGCCATTAATAATACCATAATAATTTCATTAAAAACATAAAAAAACTGTATAAAAACTACTTATAGTTTTTATACAGTTTAACTTTTATCTATTACTTCCTAAAAATACTGCTGCTAAAACTCCTGGGCCTGCATGAGCACCTACAACATTTCCAACATAATTTATAATTACATTCTTAAATTTTACTTCTTCTAAAATCATATCTCTTAAAGTTTCTGCTTCTTCTAAGCAATCACCATGACATATATATAATATTTCATTTTCAGTATCTACAGCTTTTTCTCTAACTTCATTTACTAAAAATCTTAATGCCTTCTTCTTACCTTTAATTTTTTCACCTTGAATCAATTTACCTTCATCATCTAAAAATAAAGTTGGCTTAATATTTAAAAGACCTCCAATAGCAGCAGTTGCACCTGAAATACGTCCACCTCTTTTTAAATGATTTAAATCATCTATTAATATGGAATGTATTACTTTTCTCTTATTTTCTTCTAGCCAATTAACTATTTCTTCAGCCCCTATTCCACTATCTCTCATTTCACATGCTTTAGCTACTAGTAACCCTTGACCAACAGAAACACTTAATGAGTCAACTAAATAAATATTTGCATTTGGATATTCATCCATTAAATTATTCTTTGCTATATTAGCACTATTAAATGTCCCACTTAAATTTGATGATAATGATATATATATAATTGAATCTCCATTTTTTATATATTTAATAAATTCTTCTTCAAACTCATGAGCATTTATTTGAGATGTTGTCGGTGTTGCTCCTTCTCTCATCTTATTATAAAAATCTTTATAACTTAAAGTTTCACCTAAATCATCTTTTATTGCTTGTCCATTTAAATTTAATATTAATGACAATAATCCTATATTATTATTTTTTATATAATCTCTTGTTAAATCACATGCTGAATCCGTTATTATCTTTATTCCCATAATTTTAATCCTCCACTAACTTTATAATAGCTGTGTTTTGTTTTGTAAAGAAATTATATATGTAAATATTAAAATTGTCAAATGTTTTGATATTCAAACTATATACACAAAAAAGAGAGGGATTCCCCCTCTCCTAAAATACTATTTTATTAAAGATTCACCTGACATTTCAGCTGGAACATCTAATCCCATAACTGTTAACATTGTTGGTGCTATATCAGCAAGTTTTCCATCCTTTAAAGACTTACCTTCTGTGTGGTTAGATACCCATACAAATGGAACTGGATCAGTTGTGTGAGCTGTAAATGGATTTCCTGTTGTTAAGTCAATCATAGTTTCAGCATTTCCGTGGTCAGCAGTTATAAATACTGTTCCATCTAATTCTAAAACTTTATCAACTACTCTTCCTAAGCATGTATCAACAGCTTCAACAGCAGCTTTAGCAGCTTCCATTACTCCAGTATGTCCAACCATATCTGGGTTAGCATAGTTTAATATAATCATGTCATACTTATCTGAATCTAATCTCTTTATTAATTCATCAGTTAATTCTGGTGCACTCATTTCTGGTTTTAAGTCATAAGTTGCAACCTTTGGAGATGCAATAAGAGCCCTATCTTCACCTTCGTTTTCTTTTTCAACACCACCGTTGAAGAAGAATGTAACGTGAGCATATTTTTCAGTTTCTGCTATTCTTAATTGATTTAATCCCTTAGAAGCAACATATTCACCTAAAGTATTAGTTATTGCTTCTGGTCTGTAAGCAACTTCAACACCTTCTAAAGTCTTATCGTATTGAGTCATTGTTACAAATACTAAATCTAAAGTTTCTCTTTCAAATCCAGCAAATTCTTTATCGTTTATAGCTCTAGTTATTTCTCTAGCTCTATCAGGTCTGAAGTTAAAGAATACTACTGAATCCCCATTCTTTATTGTTCCAGTTGGAGCTCCATTTTCTTCGATAACGCATGGTAATACGAACTCATCTGATTTGTTATCAGCATAAGATTTTTCCATACATTCAACAGCAGATGTAGCAGTTTCACCTTTTCCAAGTACCATTGCATCATAAGCTAATTGTACTCTTTCCCATCTGTTATCTCTATCCATTGCATAGTATCTTCCTGAAATAGAAGCAATTTTACCTACTCCGATTTCAGCCATGTAGTTTTCTAATTCAACAACGAAGTCTTTTCCTGAACCTGGAGCAACGTCTCTACCATCCATAAAGCAGTGAACATATACATTTTTAACTTCTTGTTCTTTAGCTAATTTTAATAATCCTTTTAAGTGATCTATATGAGAGTGAACTCCACCATTAGATAATAATCCCATTAAGTGTAATGCACTATTATCTTTTTTAGCATTTTCCATAGCTTTTAATAATGCTTCATTTTTAAAGAATCCACCTTCGTTTATTTCTTTAGTTATTCTTGTTAATTCTTGGTATATAATTCTTCCTGCACCAATATTTAAGTGTCCTACTTCTGAATTACCCATTTGTCCATCTGGTAATCCAACAAACATTCCGCTTGCTTGTAATTCTGAGTGAGGATAGTTTGCAACTAATTTATCAAAGTTTGGTTTATTAGCAGCTGCAACTGCGTTTCCATCACCTTCTGGAGCAATTCCAAATCCATCTAATATCATTAACATTACAGGTTTCTTAGCCATAATTCCCTCCAAATATATAAATACTTTTTAGTTTCAAAAAGACTTATAACCTTGTGAGTTTCATCATATAGCTTAAGTCCTCTCTGAATCTCACTCGTCATTAGTATTCTTATTGAACCATTTTTATTATACTATAATTATTATTTCTAAACAATATAGATACTTTTTTGTAAACGATTGTCTAAAAAATTTTCTGATAATTTATTTTTAGCATTTTTATCAATAATTATTTTATTATTTATTAAAGTCACTTAATATTTATTTCTTTTCATATAATGAATTAGAATATCTACAAAGGATGGTTTATTATGAAAAAGCTTTTAATTTATATTATAATTCTAGCAATAACGCTAATTGTGACATTAAATCTCTTTGTATTTTATAACAATTCTTCGCTATCAAATACTTTAAATAATTCAGATAATATTAGGAATACAATAACTGAGCTTGATAACTTTAAAACTACAATAACTGAAATGAGTGATTCTCAAGAATCTTTTATAGTAACAGGCAATTCAAAATATAAAGATGATTATGAAACTAACTTAAACAATGCTTATGATTATTCAGATACACTTTTAAATAATGGAATAATATCAACAGAAGATAAAAATACACTTGTTGATTTAATTAAAGATTATGATTCCATAAATCAAACAATTTTTGATAGTAGTATAACTTATCCTGCTTCAAAAGATTTTGAAACCCTTGTTACCAATTCTAATAATGCTAAGTTAAAAATTCTTCACTCTGTTAGTAATCTTATAGCTGCTCATAGGGATTCTCTTGAAAAATCATCAAATAATATTTCGCAATCCATTGGTAATCAAAAAACTTTTATAAGTTGGATTAGTAGTATCTTTACTGCTTTAATGGCTATTCCTCCACTACTTGCAAAAAAATTCATAAATAACTCTAAGAATATTAGTAATAGTTTTACTTCCTTAACATCAACTAATACAACTAATTCTAATAGTAATGATGAATCTTCAACTTTATCTGATTCAATTAGTACATTAGAAACATTTTTCAACTTTCAAAATAATGCTGAGGAAATAAAAGAAGTACGAAACCAATTAATTCAAAATGCTACATTAATTAATTATTTGAATGTTGTCGACTTTAACAATTTAGAAATGTCAAAAAACTATAATGATTGTAAAAATGAATTATCATCAATCATTAATGAATTTATTAATATTGAAAAGAAATGTTTAGAGAATTCATCAATAGATATATGTAATGAAATAGAATCAATAAAATTAGCCTTAGATCAACTTTCAAATTCTATAAACAATTTATATAACTATAATGAATATATGATTAATATAAGTAAAATACTTCTTAAGAAAACTATTGATTCTAAATAATTTAATAAAAAAAGAAATCCCTAGCAGAGGATTTCTTTTTTTTATTAAATTCTAGTAGTTTACGATTTGAGCAAAATCAGTAGCAACTAAACTAGCTCCACCAACTAAAGCTCCATCGATATCAGATTGAGCCATTTGAGCTTTTATAGTTCCTGGCTTAACTGATCCACCATATTGGATTCTTACTTTGTTAGCAACTTCTTGACCAAACATTTCAGCAACAACGCTTCTTACAGCCATTATTGTTTCGTTTGCTTGCTCATCTGTAGCAGTCTTTCCTGTTCCGATAGCCCAGATTGGTTCGTAAGCTATAACAACTTTTTCTGCTAATTCTGGTGATAAACCTTCTAAATCAGCTTTGATTTGAGCTCCAACAACTTCGTTAGTTGTTCCATTTTCTCTTTGCTCTAAAGTTTCTCCACAGCAAAGGATTGGAGTTAAGTTGTGAGCGAAAGCAGCTTTAACTTTCTTGTTTAAAGCTTCATCAGTTTCGTTGAAGTATTCTCTTCTTTCACTATGTCCTAAAACAACATAGCTAACTCCCATAGCTTCTAACATTCCTGGAGCAACTTCACCAGTGAAAGCTCCTTTTTCTTCAAAGTGCATGTTTTGAGCAGCAACTTTGATGTTTGATCCTTCAACTGCTTTTAATACAGCATCTAAACAAACAAAAGTAGGGCAAACTACTACATCACAAGTAGCATCCTTAACTAATGGTTTTAATTCATTTATAACTTTAACAGCTTCTTCTGGAGTGTAGTGCATCTTCCAGTTTCCAGCGATAATAGCTTTTCTCATTGTATTCACCTCTATAAAAAATTTTTCAAAATTTTAATTAATAATTAAGTTAGAAACTGCTAATGCAGTTTCTAAAAAATATATTTTTCTAAAGTCAGCCAAAGCAGACTTTATTACTTAACTATTAACAGCTCTTATTTATCGTTTAAAGCAGCGATTCCTGGTAAAGTTTTACCTTCTAAGAATTCTAATGAAGCTCCACCACCTGTAGAGATGTGAGTCATTTTGTCTCCGAATCCTAAGATGTTAACAGCAGCAGCTGAGTCTCCTCCACCGATAACTGTTGTAGCATCTGCATCGGCCATAGCCTTAGCAACAGCAATTGTTCCTTTGTTGAAGTTTTCGAATTCGAATACTCCCATTGGTCCGTTCCAGATAACAGTCTTAGCATCTTTAATTGCGTCAGCATATAAAGCTTCTGTCTTAGGTCCGATATCTAATCCCATGAATCCAGCTGGAATGTTTTGATCTTCAGTAACTGTAGCTTCAACATCCTTGAATCCATCAGCAATTCTGTGGTCTACTGGTAATAAGAATTTAACACCGTTAGCTTCAGCTTTAGCTATCATTTCCTTAGCGTAGTCCATTCTATCATCTTCACATAAAGAAGTTCCGATTTCATATCCTTGAGCTTTTAAGAATGTGTAAGCCATTCCTCCCCCAATGATGATTGTATCAACTTTTTCTAATAAGTTGTTGATAACAGCTATTTTATCAGAAACCTTAGATCCACCTAATATAGCAACGAAAGGTCTAACTGGGTTGTTTACAGCTTCCCCTAAGAATTTTAATTCTTTTTGGATTAAGTATCCGCATACAGCTGTATCTACAAACTTAGTAACACCTTCAGTTGAAGAGTGAGCTCTGTGAGCAGTTCCGAATGCATCATTAACGTAGATATCACATAAAGAAGCTAATTCCTTAGATAATTCTTCTCCGTTCTTAGTTTCTTCTTTTCTGCATCTAGTGTTTTCTAATAATACAACGTCTCCGTCTTTCATATCAGCAACAGCTTTTCTAGCATTTTCTCCAACAACTTCTTCATCTCTAGCGAAAACAACTTCTTTACCTAACATTTCGCTTAATCTTACAGCAACTGGTGCTAAAGTCTTAGAAGCATCTTTTCCTAAGTGAGAGCAAAGTATAACTTTAGCTCCATTTTCAACTAAGTACTTGATTGTTGGAAGAGCTCCTACTAATCTATTTTCATCAGTGATAACTCCATCTTTTAATGGAACGTTAAAGTCACATCTTACTAAAACTCTTTTACCGTTAACTTGAACATCTTCAATTGTTTTCTTATTAAAGCTCATTCTTTTCACCTCATAATTTATTCATAATTTTATCTATAATTTTAAAATAGGCCCGGTCTTATAAGTATGCCTTAGAGACCGGACCCATTTTAGGATCTTATAAGAGTGCTTTTGTAAGCATCTAATCCGTATATATAATTATCTATTAAAAATTAAGCTAATTCAGCGAAGTATTTAATAGTTCTAACCATTTGGCTAGTGTATGAGTTTTCGTTGTCATACCATGAAACAACTTGAACTTGGTATAATCCTTCTCCGATTTCAGATACCATTGTTTGAGTTGCATCGAATAATGAACCGTATTTGATTCCGATGATGTCTGAAGAAACTAATTCTTCTTCAGTGTAACCGAATGATTCGTTAGAAGCAGCTTTCATAGCAGCATTGATTCCTTCTACAGTTACATTTTCACCCTTAACAACTGCAACTAAGATTGTGCTTGATCCAGTTGGAACTGGTACTCTTTGTGCAGAACCGATTAATTTTCCGTTTAATTCTGGAATAACTAATCCGATAGCTTTAGCAGCTCCAGTTGAGTTAGGTACTATGTTAACAGCCCCAGCTCTAGCTCTTCTTAAATCACCTTTTCTTTGAGGACCATCTAAGATCATTTGGTCTCCAGTGTAAGCGTGGATTGTTGACATTATTCCTGATTGGATTGTAGCGTAGTCATTTAAAGCTTTAGCCATTGGAGCTAAGCAGTTTGTAGTACAAGATGCAGCTGAAATTATGTTATCTTCAGCAGTTAATATATCTTGGTTTACGTTGAATACAACTGTTGGAAGGTCGTTTCCAGCTGGAGCTGATATAACAACTTTCTTAGCACCTGCTTCAATGTGAGCTTGAGATTTAGCTTTTGATACGTAGAATCCAGTACATTCTAAAACTACGTCAACGCCAATTTCTCCCCAAGGTAATTTAGAAGCATCAGCTTCAGCATATATTCTAACTTCTTTTCCATCAACAGTGATAGAATTTTCTCCAGCAACAACTGTATCACCTAAAGCGTATCTACCTTGTGCTGAATCATATTTTAATAAATGAGCTAACATTTTTGGGCTTGTTAAATCGTTGATAGCAACTATTTCATACCCTTCTGCTCCAAACATTTGTCTAAATGCAAGACGTCCTATACGTCCAAAACCGTTTATTGCAACTCTTACCATTACAATTACCTCCTAAAAATAGATATTATATATTTAAAATTAAATTTTAAATCGTAATTAATATGTTGAAATATCTTAATTAACAAACTTTATTCTAATTAAGTATTATTTATTTAACTTAATTAATTCAGCAATTTTTCTTCCTGCAGCTTCATCTGTTACTAAAACAGCATTTGAATTATTCATTTCAGCTGCAATAATAGCTTCCACTTTATTTTCTCCTGCAGCCACAGCAATATGCGTGTTAATTTTTTTAGCATCATTAATATTTATTCCAATTGGTGTATTTTCTGAAACAACTTCTGAATTTTTATTAAAATAACATCCAAAAGCTTCACCAACTGCTCCTAACTCTTGAAGTTTACTTATATATTCTTCTGACAATCCACGCTTTTTAGCCATATGAATTGCATTACCTATTCCATAAATTAAAATATCAGCATTATGAATAGTATCAATAACTTCTTTTATTTGTTTTTCTTTAAGAAGTCCTTCTAATACTTTATGGCTTACATTTTCAGGAATGTGTAATAATCTATAAGTTCCATCAAGTTTATTTGCTAACGATGCTGCTAGATAATTAGCTTGACTTTCAACTTTTCTTCCCATTCCGCCTCTAGCAGGAATAACAAGAACATCTGAAACATTATTTACCTTTGGAAAAGCTTCAACCACTTCTTTAATTGTGCTTCCTCCAGTTATGGCAATTATATCTTTATCTTTAATAAGATTCTTTATATAGTTAGCTGCTGCTCTACCTAGTTCCTTAATGGTTTCTGGATTTTCATAAACATTTCCTGGAACTATAACAACATCTTTTACGCCTAAAAATGATTTAATACATTGCTCAATATCGTTTAACCCTTTAATTTCATAGATAAATTCTTTTAATCCATCTAATACTTTTTGTCCATCTTTTGTAACTGTCATACCAGGGGTATTAATTTCTATTAAGCTTTGTGATTTTAATAAATCAATTTCATTTCTAACTACTCTTTCGCCAAGATTAAGTTCATTTGCTAGCATCCTTCTTCCAATAGGTTGGTTATAATAAATTGTCCTTAAAACATTATATCGCTTTTCCAGGACTTCCACTAGCTCAGGAACTATCTTTCTTTGCAACTCTAATATTTCCTGCACCACAGACCCTCCTTTGGACTAAAAACGTCCCAGCAATGACTTTTATGTCCCACATTTATTATTATAAAACAGATATCTAAAATTTGAAAGTCTTTCTAGTAATTTTTTTTATATTTTTTTCTTTTTTTTGCTTATAATGAGTTTTTACTCTCACCAAATCTATGTTTTACCAGCTTTCAAAATCATCTTTTATAAGTTTACTATTATATTTTATACTAATTATGTATATCTATTCATTAAATTTTTTCCAATTAATATAAAAAAATAAGCAAGAATAACTATAAAGTTATTACTTGCTATTGCATTATTTTTCAATAAAGAAAACTCCACATGCTTTAGTCCCTGAATGTATTCCCACCGTACATCCAACTATTCCATGAATATACTCTATATTTTTTTCTTCAAAATACTTTTTAAGTCCTTCATATATTTCTTCATTTAAAATTTCATCTATTACTATTGGAGAATCAAAATCAACATTTCCATTTTCAAAATCAGAAATAACTTTCTTTAAAGCTTTTTTACTACCTCTAACTTTATCTTTGACAGCCATTTGCCCATCTTTTACTTCTAAAATAAGTCTTAACCCTAAAACACTACCAATTGTTCCTGCTGTTTTAGAAAGTCTTCCACCTCTAACTAAGTTTTCTAGTGATTCAAAACTTAAAGAACTCTTAACCTTTGGAATTAAATTTTTAATTTTTTCTTCAATTTCAAAGATATTATCTCCATTATCTCTAAATTCACATGCCTTTAATACTAAAACACCTAATCCAGATGTTACATTCCTAGAATCAATTACAACTATATCATCACTTTCTAACATATTTTTTGCTATACATGCTGATTGATATGTCCCACTCATTTCTGATGATAATGTTAATGTTACAATCTTATATCCTTCATCTAAATATTTTTTAAATGTTTCTTCAAATCTGCTTGGTGTAACTTGAGCTGTTGTAGGAAGAATATTTTCCTTCTCTATTCTTTCTAACATATCATGTGTATTTATTTCTACTCCATCTAGGTAACTTTCTTCTCCAAAGTTAATTAATAAAGGTAAAACTTCAATTCCCTTTTCCCTAACAAGATCTGCTGGTAAGTCTAAAGTACTATCAGTAATGATCTTAATTTTTTCCATACAAGTACCCCCTATTATTATTATTTCATATTTGGAAAACCAATCTGTTTTAACGCCTCATAAGCTACTATTGCTACCGTATTTGATAAGTTTAAACTTCTTGTGCTAGTTTGTATCATAGGTATTCTTATTCCCATATGTGCATTATGTACTTCATTAGGAACACCTGATGATTCTCTTCCAAACATTATAAAATCTCCCTTTTGGAACTTTTCATCTGAATATATATTTCCTCCGTGAGTAGTAGCTAGAAATATTCTCTTATCTCCATATTTAGCCATGAATTCTTCATATGATTCATGCACTTCTAATTTTAAGTCTTTCCAATAATCTAAACCTGATCTTCTAACAGCCTTATCATCAATACTAAACCCTAAAGGTTTTATTAAATGAAGTGTTGAATCTGTTAAAACACAAGTTCTTGCTATATTTCCAGTATTTTGCGGTATTTCTGGTTGATATAAAACTATATTTAAATTCAAAGATTTCACCTTCCAAAACAAAAAGTAAGATGATATAACATCTTACTTTACACTATTTATATATACTTTATGATACTATATAGTCTTTTAATAGTCAAAGCATTTTACAGTTTGTTAATTTTTGAATAGATAATTATTATTCTTTATATTATATATTATGCTATTATTATAACAATTATTTAAACTATTTTTCTTTTAATATAAATTTATTAATAGCCTTTGCAACTCCATCATTCCTATTAGTATCAGTTATATAATCTGCTATATTTTTAATCTTTGGAATTGCATTCCCCATTGCTATTCCTAATCCTGCTAATTCAATCATCGACATGTCATTTTCATTATCTCCGATGCAAATCAACTCTTTTTCACTAATATTATACTTATCTATTAATGCTTTAACTGCATTTCCTTTTGATGCATTTCCATAATTAATTTCTAAGCTATGTCCTCCTGATGAAAAACTAACAATATCGTTCAAACTATTTATTTCATTTTTAATTTTTAATATAGTGGACTTAAAGGGGCTTATAACAATGGACTTATCCATATCCTCATTATTAAATATTCTTATCCATTCCTCCTTACTTCTAACATTTATATATTTTACATTTAAATGTTCACAACACACTTGTTTTGTCATATAACACTGCGTCGATACTTTAGTTAACCAATTATTACAGTAAATAGTGTCTTTCGTATTAAATTGAAAGAAAGTATTATATTTTATTAATATCTCAAGTATTTTAATACATTCTTCCTTAGGAATAGAACATTCATATATAACCTCATTAGTTTTTTGATCTATAACAATAGCACCATTAGCTGCTACTACAGGAGAATCTACACCTAAAAATTTCGAAAAATACAATGCATTATTATATAATCTGCCTGTAGTTACAACTATTTCAACTCCCATATCATGCGCTTCTTTTATTGCTCTTTTATTTTCTTCTGAAATTCCCTTTCTTCTCCCTAACAAAGTGCCATCCATATCTATGCATACCATCTTATATTTCATATAAAACTCCTTACCTTCCAACTTTACTCCTTAAAACCATACATTATATTTTATAACTTATACTTATAAAAGGTTTTTTATTTTATAAAAAAAAGTCATAATATAATGTTATTGACTTATATTTCGTCCCTAACATATATTATGACCATTTTATAATTTACAATATTTTATTATGTAAATTTTTTTATTTAATTTGCTGGTGTTTCTTCAGTTGGCTGTTCTGGTGTTGTTTCTGCAGGTTGTTCTACTTGAGCTTCAACCTTTTTCGTACCAACACTAACAACTTCATTTCTTGCTGAGTAAACATCTGTAGATATAAGCTCTTTATTTATTTGAACTCCATTTTCATAAGTTACTAAGTATCCACTTGCCTTACATCCATTTGCTCCTGATGATTTAACAATTCTTGTTCCTTCATTTAATGAAGCATCTTTAACTTCTTCTGTACCATAATTGTAAGTTTCTAATATTTCATTAACAAGCTCATAAGTTTTTCCGCCCATAGCTTCCTTATTCCCAAAAATATTAAATACTACTTGATTTCCTGATAAGTACCCTTGAATATAAACTGGGAAATCATAAGTATTTACAAACTTATAATCTATGTATCCAGCTGCAACTGTGGCATCAAGTCCTGGCTTAGCATATCCAACTGTCATTGAATGATTTCTTCTTTCAGTTGATCTTATATTAGCTTGTATTACTGCTCTATATAGAGTACTTGATACTTGACATACACCTCCACCATATCCTGGGACAATTGTTGCTCCTACATATGTATTTGCTTCTTTATATCCTCTTTCTGGAGTTGTTGGTCCAATAGTATTATTATAACTAAATTCATCACCTGGCATTAATAATGTTCCATTAATATATCCAGTAGCTATTCTTAAATTTTCAACTCTTCCAGAATCTGATTGGCTAAATGTACTTGAAAATGATGACATTATTCCATTAATTTTATTTAATGCCTCCGCTGTAATCCTTGGAGAATACTCTTGTAACTCAACACTTACTTCTTCTGCCTTTTCTGGATCTGGGTCTATACAACCTTTTATCTCATTTATTAAAGCCTCTACATCTATATGCTTTCCATTAGTCTCTTGAGTAACTGATATATTGCTGCCACTAATCGAAATAGTTGCATCTACTGCCTCAACTTTAACTTGATTATTAACGTTGTTTGCAAATTCATTAACTTTTTCTTCATCATAGCTTAATACAGTATCAACATTAACCTCTACACCATTTTCTATCATTTTCTTTTTTTCAAATAATTTGGCATCTTTTCCATATTCTAAAGCTTCTTCCACAGTCTCATCTGCACTTACTGTTGGATTAACATCTGAATATTTTAATTCAAATGAATTATCACCAACTGAAACCTTTATTACTTTATCACCAATTAAAGAAAGTAGTTGAGTATTAATTAAATCTATTGCTTCTTCTTTTGTTTTACCACCTAAATCTATTCCATAAGCTTGTACACCAGGATATATTTTATCATTCCATGCTTCAACTTTGTTTTTGACACTCAAAACATAAGCACCACATATCCCTGTAACCAATACTACAATACTTGCTATTATAATTATTAGTTTCTTATTTTTAGACATAGCAGCTTTTAATTTACCATCTTTCGATTCTTCAGTGTTCACGCCTTCACTCCTCCCACAAAAAATATCTATAATTGCTTATAATTGCATTATATATTAATTATATTCCATTATTTAATTTAATACAATTAATAAAATCATTCCAATTTTTTTAATATAATAAAAAACAACAATAAAAATGGCTTTCTTTATCGTTTTACATTCATTTATTATTTGTAAATTCTATTTTTATATGCAAAACAATGTGAAAGCCATTCTTTTTTTTAAGGGAAGCTCCTCCTTAACCGTCGGATGAGTACACTAAAGTGTACTTTCAGCTGGCCAAATTGAAAATTTGGAGCTTCAAGCAAGTTCGCTTAACTAAATCGAAGATTTAGAAGCATTTTTCAAATGAAACTCCTCCTCCTAACCGTCGGATGAGTAAGTTCGCTTAACTAAATCGAAGATTTAGAAGCATTTTTCAAATGAAACTCCTCCTCCTAACCGTCGGATGAGTAAGTTC
>NZ_JAASHD010000032.1:0-18913 GCF_019734375.1 Clostridium sp. K04 | reverse complement strand
GTTCGCTTAACTAAATCGAAGATTTAGAAGCTCACTTATATTGTAAAACTGCTTCTATTTTTTGATGTTTCACCATCTTTATCAAAGGCTTCAATACTTATTTTTATTGTTCCTTTTACGGTAAATGGTAATTGATTTATATTAATTGAAAAACTAGTATCCTTTGCATCTACTGTTCCTATCCAGTAATTATTTGCAAAAATATTATATCCAACTAAATCAGTGTCAGTATTCTTTTTCCAACTAACATTTAAAATATTTCCTTTTCTACTAACAGTAAGTCCTGCAACATTTCTAGGCTGAGTTAATAAATCTATACTATCTGGTCCCCAATTGGCATCTACTTTACTAGTAACTCCTCCTACTGTAGCTGATTCACTATATTGCCATACTCTCCATCTTGTCCATCCCCCTACATCAGGTGGAACTGGTGCATTGCCAGGAATTGCAGTATAATGAGCAATCCATAAAATCATATTCTTTAATGGATATCCTTCATTAGGTATATAAAAATTATTATACATTTCCACAAAGAATACACCTGTATAAAGCATCAATCTTCTTCTAGTCTTTTTCTCGAATCTTTTTCTAAATCTATCAATCCAATTTATCAATGCTGATGTAGAAATTGAGTTATCAGTAGGTGTTTCAACATCTAGTACTGGAAATAAATCTCCATAATCTTTTTCTCCAAATCCCTCTTGAAGTATATTTATAAAATCATCACATTGAGAATCAGCTGTAGTTAGATCATAACTAGGTACTCCAAAGTGGTATGCTCCAACTGGTATTTTTAAATTTCTAGCTTTACCTGCAAATTCTAAAAATTTCTTATCAACTCTAAACCGTCCTGAGGCTGACCCTGAAGATCTTAGGTATAAAAAGTCTATAGTTGTTGCAAGAACAGAAAAATCCACCCCTTGTGAATATTCATTAATATCTATACCAAATAGACTTTTATCAGTTCTATTTTGCATAAGCCCTCCAATAAATAAAATTCCTTAGTATTATACTATTTTAAAATTTATTTATTGTTACAAAGTTTTGATAGTTAACAGTTAATAGTGAATAATTAATAGTTAAGGTATAAACTCCTAATGGAGTTTTTAAAATATATATTTTTTAATTCAACTTATCTAAATTTACTCATTAACTACTAATTTAAAACCCATCTACCTTGGCCGCTAGAATCTTTCCGGAACCACAGGTCTGACCTGTGGTATTCTAAATACAATAAAAAAACTATTAACTATCTTAATGACTTCTTTTTACTTTCATAGATGTTTCTATAATCTTATCTAATAATCCAGAATAACTAATATTTATTGCTGCAGCACTCTTAGGGAAAAGACTTGCTGGAGTCATTCCTGGTAAAGTATTGACTTCTAATATATATGGTATTCCATTTTTATCTACTATCATATCAACTCTAGCATAAACTTGACATTTTAATGCCTTATAAGTATCTAATGCCATTTTCTCAACTTCTTTATGAAGATTTTCTTCTAGTTGAACAACAATTTCATCTGCTCCATCTGCTGCGTATTTTTGAGTATAATCAAAGAAATCTGAATGTGGTTTTATTGCTATAACAGGCCACATTTCACCATCAAATACAGGACAAGTTATTTCTTCTCCTTCAACAAACTCTTCAATCATTACTTCACAATCCCATTTTAAGCCTTCTTCAACTGCTGCTCTTATTTCACTTTTTTCTTTTACTTTAAATGTTGCAACACTTGATCCTCCATTAGTAGGCTTAACAAATACAGGATATCCCATTTCCTCAATCTTATCATAATCAATTTCATCAACAGACGAAACATTTATCCATCTAGCTGTTCTAATATCATTTGCTTTTAAAACTCTCTTTGTAAAATCTTTATCCATACATACGCCTGAACTAATTGGTCCACATCCTGAATATGGTATATCTAAAGTTTGAAGTACAGATTGAACAGTTCCATCTTCTCCAAATTTTCCATGAAGAGCTAATAAAGCAAAATCAAGGCCTTTAACTTTTGTTATTATATCTTCTTTATTATCTATTACTACAGGTATTACCTCATATTTAGTTTTATCTATTTTTTCTACTATAGAATTACCGCTTTTAAGTGAAATTTCTCTTTCTGATGAAATTCCTCCCATTATTACTCCAACCTTCATTCATTTCCTCCTACAATTGCATTTAATTTAATAATTATCTCTTTTAGAGCAAAATATATCTTTCTGATTTTATATAAAATTTTATATATTATAAAACATATTTTTGAATTCTAAAAAGAAAATAATTCTTTAATAATTATATCATATAAAACTTTTTATAATTACAAAGCTTGTAATCAATATATGCTTATAACATTTAATGTTTTTTTGCTTTTTGCTCTTTAAAATATTTGCATCTATTAGTAAATGGACACTCTCCACACTTTGGATTTCTTGCTATACACATTCTTCTACCATGAAATATCAACAGATGATGCGTAAGACTCCATTCCTTTTTAGGCAATTCTGCTTGTAATTGCTTTTCAACTTCAAGTACATTATCTGAATCTGCAAGTCCTAATCTATTAGACACTCTAAACACATGAGTATCAACAGCAATTGAAGGAACTCCAAATGCATTTGATAAAACTACATTAGCTGTTTTTCTTCCTGCACCTGCTAAACTCGTTATTTCATCCATAGTTCTTGGAACTTCCCCATTAAACTTACTTTTTAACTGATTGCACATAATTAATATATTTTTTGCCTTACTTCTATAAAGGCCTATTTGTTTGATTTTATTTTCTAACTCATCTATCGATAAAGTTAAAAATGCATCCACGTCTGGATACTCCTTGAATAAATCTTCAGTAACCTCATTTACCTTCTTATCAGTTGTTTGAGCTGATAAAATAGTTGCAACTAATAATTGAAATGGAGTTTCATGATTTAATTCACACTTTGCATCAGGATACATTTTTTTCAACTCTTCTAATATTATTTTAGTCCTTTGTTTCACCTTTCATTTCCTCCATTAATCTATAAATTTCTAGACTTAATAATCCACATATTAATATCTATAATTATTTATAAACGCCTCTATATTTCTCTGGAAGACCTTTTGCTATAGACTTCATTAAATAATTCAAGCATCTCTCATCATAATCATGCTTAGATTCTTCCTTATCTTTTTTAGGAATAATTACAGGCTCACCTATATTTACATTTACAACGGCATTATTCCATTTTTCTTGAGACATATCACCCTCTTTATTAATAGGTAATAATTTTTCCGTCCCACTTAATGAAATCGGAATTATGTTAGCTTTACTCATTCTAGCAACAAGTATAACTCCTTTTTGGGCTTCGATCATACTTCCAGTCCTACTTCTTGTTCCTTCTGGAAATAATACTAAATTCTCGCCATCTTTAAGAATTTTTATCATTCCCATTATTGCATCTTTATCTGCTGTATTAGGTTTTATTGATATATGTTTAACTACTTTTGTCCCTAAATTTGTTACAGGATCATTACTTAGCTTTACTCCAGCTACAAATGTTGGATCATAATCTTCCTTCAATACCTTTTCTAATATAAATCCATCTGAATTACTTAAGTGATTACAAATAAATATTTTAGCCCCATCTACTTTTTTAATATTTTCATATCCATTAACTTTTATCTCTGCATATTTATCTAAATATCCATCTATAGCTTTTCTAGCTATTTTAAACACTACTTTGTCTGGTAAAAATCTCATTAATTTTGCAGAATTTTTAGAAATCACATTTATTCCCCCTCACATAATCACTACTTATATTATATTTTATATACTAAAACTAAACAATTCTTTACTTATTTAATCTTTCAATATAATCATTTAAATAAGGTGAATCCCCTTTATATTTCTTTATATCTCTACCCTCATTATGTAATCTTATTATAGCATTTCTTTTAATTATATTTTTCCCCCTCCATCCACAGGAAGTAATTAATATATTTTCCTTAAATGCTTTATTATTAATTCCTGCATATATCTCACAATTTGATTCTTCCATAAAATCTAAAGGCTTAAATTCACCTATATTAGAAAACTTTACATCTTCATTATATGGACATTTATTTTGACACATGTCACATCCAAATATTTTTCCTTTTAAAAGCTTTATTTCTATATCTGAAAGATCCTTCTTTTGAGTTATATAAGATGAGCAAATATTTGGATTCTTTTTTATTTCATTTATAGATTTAGTTGGACATTCCTTATAACATATATCACATTGCCCACATTCCTTAAATTTTTCTATTTCATTAAAAACTCTTTTGTCTTTATCAAACAAAGTTAAATCTGTTATTATTTCTCCTAAAAAAACATAAGATCCATAGTCCTTAGTTATTATCATATTATTTTTTCCAATAAATCCAATACCAGCTAAATATGCAATATATCTTTCTGGTAATGTATTACTATCAACAAATGAAATTGCTTTCCCACCATTTTCACTTATCAACCTGCAAATTTCATCTAAATATTTTTTTACAACCCTATGATAATCAAGACCCTTTGTATATTTAGAAAATCCATTTTCAATATAGTTATCAACCCAAAGATAGGGAAAAGCTATTGAAATAATAGTTTTCCCCTCACTCATATACCACTTTGGATTTATTCTTTTTTCTATATCACTTTCTTCAAATTCATTTTCAAGCTTGTTATTTTTTCTATAATCGTAGAAATCATATAATTCATCAAATCTTCTACACTCAATAAATCCTATATTTTCTATTCCTATAGAATTACAATATCTTTTGATTTGTTCTTTCACCTATATCACCATATCATTATATATTTCTTTTTTTCTTCCTCTATAATCTTTGATTTCTATTATTTCTGATTTTTCTTCTTTAATTTTGATAATATTTTTAGCTGGAATACCTACTGCTGTTGCTCCTTCAGGCACATCCTTTAGTACTACAGAATTTGCCCCTACCTTAGAGTTACTTCCAATATAAATTGGTCCTAACACTTTTGCTCCAGCCCCAATAACAACATTATTACCAAGAGTGGGATGTCTCTTTCCTTTATCTTTTCCAGTGCCACCTAATGTTACTCCATGATATAAAAGAACATCATCTCCTATTTCTGCAGTTTCTCCTATTACTACTCCCATACCATGATCTATTACTAATCCTCTACCTATTTTGGCCCCTGGATGAATTTCTATACCAGTAAAAAATCTTGATATTTGGGATATAAGCCTAGCTAGGAAAAATAGTTTTTTAGTATAAAAATAATGTGCTATCCTATATGCAATTAGTGCATGTATTGTTGGATAAAGCAAGAAAACTTCAATTTTACTCCTAGCTGCTGGATCATTTTCCATTACTTTATTTAAATCATATTTTAAGTTTTTAAACAATATTTGCACTCCTTTCTTTCGTTAAAAATATTTGCAAAGCCTCTTTTAAAATATTAATCATAAATTCCCATAGAAATATACTTTTCTCCTCCATCTGGAGATAAAGCTAAAACTTTTTTTCCTTTTCCTAACTTTTTAGCAATTTCTATTGCTGTATATATTGCTGCACCTGAAGATATTCCAACTAATATTCCTTCTTTTTTAGCAAATTCTACTGCTGTTCTTATCGCATCTTCATCTGTAACAGGAACTACATTATCTACATACTCGGCTTTATAATTTTGTGGTATAAACCCAGCTCCTATTCCTTGTATCTTATGAGCTCCTGGCTTCTTTCCTGCAATCACTTGTGAATTACTTGGTTCTACAGCAACTACTTGTATACCATTTATTTTTTCCTTTAATCTTTTTCCAACACCAGTTGCTGTACCACCAGTTCCAACTCCTGCAACAAATACATCTAAATAATTAATATCATTAAATATTTCATCAGCAGTTGTTTCATAGTGCTTTTCTGGATTAGCTATATTTTCGAATTGTTGTGGCATAAAATATCCTTTGTTTTTAACTAATTCATTTGCCTTCTCTATTGCTCCTTTCATTCCTTTTGACCCTTCAGTTAATACTAATTCTGCTCCATAAGCTTTTATTAAATCTCTTCTTTCTTTACTCATAGTTTCTGGCATTACAATTACTACCTTATAACCTTTAAGTCTTCCTATCATTGCTAAACCAATACCTGTATTTCCACTTGTAGGTTCAACAATTACTGAACCTTCTTTTAATATTCCTTCTTTTTCAGCTTTTTCTATCATTCCTAAAGCAGCTCTATCTTTAACACTTCCACCTGGATTAAATTTCTCTAATTTTACATACACATCTGCACAATTTTCATCTACCATGCTTTTCACCTTTAATATTGGTGTGTTTCCTATTAATTCAATTGCTCCATTATAAATCATTTCTCTGCCTCCTAGAATTTAATTTTTAATAAATAAAAAAACTCCGTCTCTATATATAGAGACGAAGTATATTCGCGGTTCCACTCTAATTAAACCATCATAATAACAATGATTTCACTCATTCTACGGTACAATTAATACCTGAGCGCTATAACGGGCGCTACCGTAAAACCTTACTATTATTTCAGGCCTAAACTCCAAAGGGCACTTCATATAAATTACCGGTGAAAAGATCCCAGCTTCCTTTTCTCTCTGTAACCATCCTTTATACTACTTTCCTTTTTCATAGTTTTAATTCCGAGTATTTAACTAAACTTTATAATATAATTATATGCTTATCCCTGAAAATGTCAACAGATAATTTGAAATTTTTTACTTATTTTTCTTTTTCCACATTGGATATAGTACTTCATCTATTAAGTCGTGAGTATTTACAACTCCTATTAATACATCACTATTATCAACAACAGGAATAGCCATCAAATCGTATTTTGATGCTATTTCAACAGCCTCATTAATAGATTCATTATGCTTAAGTATATTTATATTTTCATTCATTACTTCTTTAGCTTTAACATTTGCTGAATTTAAAATAAGATCTTTTAATTCTATAATTCCAATTACCTTTTCATCTTCATCCTTAATAAAAATCGAATTTAATTCTTCATCTTCCGGATTACTTTCTCTTAATATATCTATTATTTCACCAATTGTTATATCTAAGTTAAAAGAAATAAAATCTTTACTCATTATACTTCCAACTGTTTCGTTTTCATATTTAAGAAGTTCTTTAACCTCTTCAGCATCTTCTGTTTCTAAGTTAACTAATATTTTTTCTCTTTCTTCATCATCTAACTCATCTAAAATATCAGCAATTTCATCATTAGGCATATTTTCTAATACCTCAACAGCCTTTGCTTCACTTAAATCTTTAATGATACTACTTTTATACTCTGGTTCAATTTCCTCTAAAGTATCTGCAGCTAAATCCTCATCTAAAGACTCAAAAATTTGTTTTCTAGAGCTTGCATCCAAGTTTTCTAATATATCCGCTAAGTCTGCTGGATGCAATGTTGATAATTTTTTATATGGTACTGAAATTTGAAGATTTTTATTAACCATTTCTAATGACTCAACATCATCCCACATTAATACTTTATCTTCATAATCCTTATTTATAATTTTATAAAAGAACTTACCTAATCCTTGACAATTCATTCTTCTAAATTTAGCAAGTGGTCCAGTTTCAACTGCTATTACTCTGTATTCACCTGCTATTTCAGCTATTCTTAAATCATCAACTCTAACAACTTGCTTACCATTAATATCAACAATTTTCTTATCTAATAAATTTCTTGATAATAAATACGAGTAAGTTCTTGGTAGTATTTCTTTGCTTCCTCTAGTCATAATCTTAACTTTATTATCATCACTATAAAAGCCTATACTCCTAAATTCATAGTGAAAAGTAACTCCATCCCTCTTGACTTTATAACCAATTACCCTTGGATAACCTTGCTCTGTTGTTACATAAATGTCTTTTAATTCCCCTAGTACATCATCGAATTCATCATATATCTTCTTTCCTAATATACTAGTAAACAAAAACACTGATAATCTTTGCATAAAAATCCTCCTCAACTAATAGAGGAGATTTAAAATATTAAATGTGTGTTTCCCCTCTATTACTTCTTATATTCAATTTTCTTAATTTAATACTCTGAGGGACACCCTCCATTTAATCTCACCACCATTTTTTGTATAAATTATAACTTTTTATTCGCAATAAAAAAGCCCTTCTTCGGGCATTATTATATATACTAATATTATATTAATCTCCCTCTAAAAGGCAATACTTTATATGATTATTATTTAATTTTATTTCTTAAAAGTTGATATAGCTTTATATGAACAACCAATCATTGCAAATTCACCCAATACTGGGTAAGGGAAAAGCTTTATTCCGCCCAAAAATAGTATAAATTCTACCACTGTTATCGCTAAAGAAATTAATAAAAATACCATTCCACTTTTATTACTATACGGCTTATCTAAAAATAATAGTGTCACAACCACCATTGATGACATTATTATTAAGTAAATCAAACTTGGAATTAACATATCTTTATAACTTACTATAAACCCAAATGTATTATCTACTCTTATATCTAACTTATAAAATAAATTAATTACTATATAAGTAAAGAATAAAATAATCATAAAGCTATAATTATAATCGAATTTTCTATTCTCATCTCTTAAAAATATATAAAAACTTGCTAATGCTAGCAACGGCATTCCAACAAATGTTAATTGCGTTAACTCCTTAATTATATATATGATTCGTTGATGCTGTACTATCCATAATGATAGCAATGACAAATATCTAATAACAATTATAGATAAGGTTATAAAATAAAACCTCTGTATCTTTACTGGACATTTTTTAGAATTTATTGATATTAAATACAAAGAAAAAATAATTATAAATAACAATATACATAAATAAATAAAGGCAATCACATCTTCTCTCCTTTACAAAAATACTATTATTTATAATTATTAATTGAATTTTATATTTATTCTTTAATTTTCTATATTAACACCTAAAATTTTCACTCCACCTTTTATACATTTTATATCAAGTGGAAAATCTGGTCCCTTTTCTCCATCAATATCAGTAACTATATCTTCGTTACATTCAACATATAAGTGTTTTGTTTTAAAATATATTACCTTATCAGAATCTAAATGCTCACCTTTTAATACCTTAATAAATAGAGGTATTAACTCATAAATTTGTACTGCTTTAAATACTATAACATCTAACATTCCATCTGTTGCATCTGCTCTAGATGCTAAATTAAAGTTTCCTGCAGTTTTACCATTAAACACTAACATAAGATACATATTACCTTCAAAATTAACTTCATCAGATTTTATGTTAACCTTAAGTGGTCTAAAATTAGGTAATTCTTCTATTCCTTTTAAGTAATAAGCTAACTTTCCTATAGTATTTTTTAAATTTACGTCTGTTTTTTGTGAAACGTCAGTAAAAAGCCCTGTACTAGCAACATTAACAAAGTATTTATCATTAATACTTCCTAAATCCACACTAGTTACACTAGAATTTATTATTTGCTTGCAAGCTTCTTCTACATCAAATGGTATTCCTAAAAACTTTGCAAAATCATTTGCTGTTCCTACTGGCAAGATACCTATTGGTAATGAAACTCCCTTTCTAGCCATAGCATTTACAACTGAATCTACAGTTCCATCTCCACCAGCAACTAAAATATATTCATATTCACTTGGTATAATGTCATCAAAAGCTGCATCTATGCCACATTCTTTTCTAATTCTATATGGTACTATAGTCATACCAGCTTCCTGATGTATATTAATTATTTCATCTAACTTAGATAAAATAACATTTTCTCCAGAATACGGATTATAAATTAATTTTACCTTTTTCATTGTACCCCTCCTAATTATATAAAAAAATTATACCACATAGTTTTAAATTAACCACCACCCGATATATCTTAGTTTTCTATATATAAAACCTGTTTATACCTTAAATATATAAGTATATCTCTCTTAATCTCTAGTTTTCTCTTTTCAATACAGTATTGTTAATTTTTTATAAAATTTATGCTATAATGATGATGTTAAGATTAACTTAGGAGTGATTATATGAGAAAAAGCAGTATTCCTAACATCTTTACTTTTATTAATTTATCATTTGGTATTTTATCACTATTAGCTACCTTTGAAAGTAACTACCAACTTGCTTGCATTTTTATATTACTTGCAGCTTTAGTTGACAGATACGATGGTAGAATAGCACGTTACTTACAGGTTTCAAGTGATTTAGGAAAAGAACTAGATTCTTTAGCTGATTTAGTTTCATTTGGTGTAGCACCATCTATATTAATATTTTTATTATTTGATTTTTATACACTAGGTCCTTCTAAAATATTTGGAATAATTCCACTATTATTATTCCCAATCTGTGGTGCTTTTAGGTTAGCTCGATATAATGCAAGTGAATTTAATGGAGTGTTTACTGGTGTTCCAATTACTGTTACTGGAAGCTTCTTAGCTTTATTTTGTTTATTTACTATTAATAAAAACATATCTGCACTTATTCCTTTTTTATTATTGTTATTAGGTTCTTATTTAATGGTAAGTACTTTAAAGCTAAAGAAATTTTAATTATTAAAAATATGGGCTATAGTTTTCTAATGAACTATAGCCCATAACTTTTAATCTTCAAACTCTTTTTGATGCTCTTCTTTATATTTTTTTAAAGCTTCATATTCTTCTCTTACAGATGCATCTTGAAAAAGTAATTCGTTGTCAACTTCAGTTAAAATCACACTACTATCTGTATTTTTTAATATATGATCTCCTACAAGAGCAATATATTTAAAATAGCTCTCCCCACATTCATCTAGTAATTCTATTACATGATCTATTATTTCACCTAAATTATCAGCTCTTTTTACTGCTACCTTAACATAGCTACTTCTTGCTTCATTAATATTATTTAGTTCAGCTGCCCCAGCAATTAATAATCTATATGAATTGACCATAGATTGTAATAATTGATTTAAATTACTTAAATCACCATAATACTGTTTCATTAATTGTTGGTATTTCATTTAATACCTCCATATATAAATTCATTAATACTCTATGGTTGTAACACTTCCCTACATTTAGGTAGGAATGTTACAACGGACATGCTCCTATACTAGGTCCCCTTTGGACATAACGAATTCTAACCTTAAGGTGAAATTAAAACTCCAGCTTAAGATAAAGATTCCATTTATTTTTCTTCGCACCCCTTAATAACTATATTATCTATAAATTCATCATCTATCTCTGAAAATATCTTTCCATTTTCTTTACACATTTTATATTCATCTTCTTCTTTTTTTAATGACATATAAATAGTGTTGTCTTTTTTTTCAATAGGCTTAATAACCTCTTCATTATTTCCACATTCACCCTTGCTCATTTCCACTTGTAGTATATCTTGTTTTTCATTTGCAGATTTACTATTTTCCAAAGTTTTACTCATGCTTTCACCTTTTGTTTTGCCTGTACTTTCTCTATATGAATTTGTGTCAAATTCTAAGTGATTATTCTCTTTATTTAGTATAAAACTATCACTAAATACTACTGGTACAAAAAACTCTTTAGGTATTGATATAAACATTTTTCTCCTCCTCTTATAAATCCTCTATTTCACAATAAGGTTTAAAATAAGCTCTAGGATATCCACATAATGGACATTTTTCTGGAGCTTCACTTCCTTCATGTATATATCCACAATTCATACAAACCCACTTTGATTCCCTTGGCCCAGCAAACATTGTTCCATCATCTAATTTGTCATACAACTCTTTAAATCTTTTTGCATGATCTTCCTCAACTTCTCTTAGTTCTTTAAAAAAATTAGCAATATCTATAAAACCTTCTTCTCTTGCTTCTTGTTCAAATTTTGCATAAATATTTTTAAATTCATCTGTTTCACCACATATAGCATCAACTAAATTTTCTTTTGTATTACAAACTAACTTTAAATAATCCTTATATACTCTTCTAGCATGAGCTAATTCGTTTAATGCTGTTAAATCAAAAATATTACCAACCCATTGATATCCTTCTTGTCTTGCTTTTTCTGCATATAAACTATATTTATTTCTCGCCCTGCTTTCCCCTGCAAATGCTCTATATAAGTTTTTCTCAGTTTTACTTCCCTTTAAATCCATGATTTTCTCCTTAAAAATATTCCTTATACTAAACTATTCAAAACATATAAAAATGATGAATTAAATCTGATAGTAATTCCTACTCCTCATCATTAATTCATCATTTTTTACACTTTTTAATTTACTGTAACTCTTCTGTCATTATCGCATACTATTTCTATACTTCTACCTTCTTTAGTTTTAGTATTCAATATTACTTTATGACCCCAAAGATCAAATAAATATTTAATTGTTTCCTTAGCATAAAGTAATTCTAATTCTCTTCCATCAAAAACATGCTCTAATGTTAAAGTTCCATCTCTTTTATTTAAGTCAGTTATTCTTATATAAGGTATAGATCCAACTCCACATGAATCAGACATAGTATCCCTAATACTCTTCCATCCTTGCTCATCTGATACTTCATCAACAACAAATTCAAAGCTCTTTTTAGCATATTGGAACAATCCTAATTCCTCACATAATTCTTGTGTTAAGTACTTACGTAAAAATGAATTGTCTCTTTCAATATATCTAACTTCAAAAATCTTATCTCTTCCATATCTCTTTTCTATATCCTCAAACACCTTAAAACCAACATAATATGGATTTAATCCACCTAAAGCTGGAGCAATTACATCATTATGACGTTTTATAAACTCAAAATGTAAACTTTGTGGTAATTCTAAGCTCTTTAAAATATTATAATGACAATAGCTTGCCCAACCTTCATTCATTATCTTAGTTTCTATTTGCGGAATAAAGTATTGCGTTTCCCTTCTTACTATTTTAAGAATTGATTTCTCCCATTCTTCTAAAGAACCATATTTAATGATAAATCCAATAACATCATCACAAGGCTCAATTGGAGTTTTACTTAAATCTGGCAATTTTATTTCTTCATCCTCATTTAAAGCATCCCTATTTTCAATTTTCCTATTATATTCATCTATTAAATTTGATTTTATCTCCTCATCACTTAACTCTTTAACTCCAACAACTCTTGGAATTTGGTATCTAAGTGCATGAGCAGCATCAAGTATTTTTTCTACCTTAGCATATCCTATACTTGGATCGTTAATATATCCTCTTATTATATCTGCATCTAATTTAAACATCTCTAAAGTATAATAAGCCTTAGTACCTTCTCTAAATAACCTATTATTCTTAAAGAAATCATTATGTCCATAAACATGAGCCATAGTTAATATCTGCAATAATAAGGTATTCTCATTCATTAAATATGCTAAAGATGGATTTGAATTTATAACCATTTCATAAGGTAATCCAGTTAAATTTAATGAATATAATGTTTTACTCTTTTCATATGCCTTACCATAACTCCAATGTGGATACTTTGAAGGCATTCCAACATATGCTTCATAAGCTAACATTTCATTAAATCCAACTATTTCAAATTCCTGAGGATAATAATCAAGCCCAAATTCTGTAGCTTTCTTTTCAATCTTCTCATTCCACTCTTCTAAATCTTTTAATGTGTACTCCATTATTCATCCTCCCTTAACTCCTTGCTAAGCATTAACTTAAGAGCATCCCATAAATTCTTCTTTTCCTTTACAATAACAGAGACAAATTTCTTATCTACTATTTCCTTATTGAATCTATAATACATTGTTGTTGAATAAGTTGATGGTAAAAGTTCAGCATAACCAAACATATTACTTACTTCACAAAGCTTTTTAACTGATTGAATTGCCTTTTCATTATCCTCAGACCAGTTATCTCCATCACTAGCGTATATAGGATATATATTCCATACTTCTGGTGAATACTTTTCTTCAATAAGTTTTAACGCTAAATTTAAACCACTTGATATATATGTTCCTCCTGATTCTGCTTTGTGGAAAAATTCATATTCGTTAACTTCTTTAGCAACTGTTGTATGAGAAATAAATTCAAAAGCAATATTGTTATACTTTCTTTTTATAAAAGTTGATAAAACAAAGAAAAATGATCTTGCTAAATACTTTTTAGTACTATCCATTGAACCTGATACATCCATTATAAAGAGCATAACAGCATTACTTTCTTTCTTAGGCTTTGTTTTTACTCTATAATATCTAATATCATCTTCTCTAAATGGAAATCTTTCTAATTCAGTATCTAATCCTGCTTCTTTTAAAGCTCTTATCTTCCCCTGCTTACGTGCAGTCTTTGCCATAACAGTCTTTTTCTTTGCAAGCCTTGGATTAATTCCATGCTTTTGATATCCTCTTTTTCTACTTGCACTTTCACTAATAATTTCAGAATACTTCTTTTTATCTAAATTAGGTAAATCCAAATCTTCAACTATATAATCCATCAATTCTTCTAACGTAATTTCTGTTTCATATACATCGTCGCCTTCAGAGTTACCTGCACCTTTATTTCCTTTTTTACCACTAGATTCAGCTGAACCTAATTTATCTCCACGTTTTTCTTCACCAGTACCGGTAGCAACACCTTTATTGTTGCTACCAAATACAAATTGATATTCCTTTATTCCTCTAATAGGAATTTTAAACTTTTTATTTTTAGTTTCACCTACTATACTTTCTTCTGAAAGTATATCTCCTAAGTTTTCTTTAATGGATTTCTCTACCAACTGCCTATGTCTTCTTCTATCTTCTATGCTTCTATCATGCTCAACAGGATTTGTTGTATTATCTCTAAATATAGCCATCCTTATCAATCCTTCCACAAATTGTTTGCTGCATATTTAAGAATTACATCACAGCAGTGTTGGCAATATCCATTCCTTTTCATTTCTTCAACCATTGCATTGTATTTTTCTGTTTGTTCTTTATCTCTAACTCTTGATTTAGTAACAATTCTAGATAAATCTTTAACTGATGCTATAAGTTTCTTTTCTATAGCCTCTTTTAATGGTTCATAAGACTTATAATCAATCTTAGATCCATTTCTTACTAAGTAGAACATATATGAAGTAACATCAGCTCTAAATCCCTTGCTTGATGCTTCAGATACTCCTATTTGTTCTTCTATACTTCTCATAAATTCTTCATCAGGATTTAATTCCTCACCTGTTTGTTCATCTTTTATTCTAGTCTTATTCACAAAAGCTTCTGCATTATCTATATAATTATTAAATAAGCTTTCAGCTTGTTCTCTAAATGAATGAATAAATGCCTTTGTAATTTCTTTTTCAAGTATCTTATTATACTCTTTACGTATTGTATCTTGAATAAAGCCTAAATATTTCTTCTTATCATCAGATGAAATATCCATATCTTTAACTGATTTGATAATACTTTCCATTATGCTTAAAGGATTAATACAATCAAACTCTGAATTAGAAAGAGCATTATCAATTGCTTTAATAATAAATCTTGTACTAATTCCCTTCATACCTTCATATGGGCCAGCCTCTTCTCTAAGCTCAACAATATCAACCTTCTTAGTTGTTCCCTTTTCAACTAAATCTTCACCATTATAAATCTTAAGCTTAGTAATAGGATCAACCTTAGCTGATGGTGTTAATCTAGAAAGTATTGCAAACATAGCTGCAACTTCAATAGTATGAGGTGCAATATGTGCACCAAAGTTACTCTTCTTTAAAATCTTTTCATAAATTTTTATTTCTTCTTCAAGCTCTAAACAATAAGGTACTTCTACCTTAACAATTCTGTCTAAGATTGCTTCATTTGTATGGTCTGATTTAAATTTATTCCATTCAGCTTCATTTGAGTGAGCTATTATAAGACCATCAAAATAAATCATTGAACCTTTACCTGGTGATGGTATAGATTTTTCTTGTGTAGCAGTTATTATTGTATGCAAATACTCAACATCATTTTTAAATACTTCGATAAATTCTACTAAACCTCTATTACCAACATTAAATGCACCATTTAATGAGAATATTCTTGGGTCATCTTCTGGATACATATCCATCTTTGAAATATCAACAGAACCAGTTAATATTGATGTATCTTGGTTATTTGGATCAACTGGTGGAACAACACCAATTCCTTTTCTTGATCTTATAGAAAATCCCTTTCTCTCAACTGGGAAATTTTCATATTCACCATTAAACTCATGAAGTAATCTATACTTACAAACTGGACATAAGTCACCTTCTATTTGTGTTCCTAACATTTTATTAAATTCATCTCTTAAATGATTTGGAACTAAATGTAAAGGTTCTTCATGCATAGGGCATCCTTTAATTGAATATATAGGTTCACAATGAACTAATGCACTTTTTAGTGATTCAACTAAAGAAGATTTACCTGCACCAACTGGCCCTACTAAGTATAAAACTTGTCTTGCTTCTTCACCCTTCATAGATGCAGAATGTAAGTAATTTACTATTTTCATTATAACTTTGTCTATTCCAAAGAAATCATCTTTGAAATATCCATATTTTTTAATAGTTTCATTACCATATATCTTTCTTACTCTTGGGTTTTCATCTGCTTTTAATACCTCAACACCTTTACTCATAATAAAATCATATAATCTCTTATGAGAAAGTTTTGCTACGTCTGGGTTTTTCTTCACTATCTCTAAGTAATCTAAAAATGTTCCTTCGAATTTTTCACTATTTCTATTTTCTCTATCTGTAATTATAAAGTCCTTGAAGTCCATAAACTCATCCCTCCCCTTAATTTAATATATTAATGACTTAAATAGTTATATTCCTATTTTTTAAAATTTACATTTCTCTATATTTTATATGTTTAAATTTCATAATTATTATTAAATTTAAGTATTTTTATTATTTTATTTATCTTACATAATAAATAAAAGCTCATGTAAATTTTTTAAATTTACACAAGCTTTTACATCTTTTATTAACTAATTATTTATTTAATAGATTTAATAAATCGCATCCATACTTTTTAAACTTCTTTTCTCCCATTCCCCTTATATCTAAAAGTTCATCTTCATTTTTAGGGTTTTTATTACATAATTCAATTAACGTTGCATCTGAAAAAATAATATATGGTTTTACCCCTTCCTTTATAGCCATTTCTCTTCTCCATCCTCTTAACCTATTAAACAATTCACTATTAATTACCTTTTCTTCACTTTCAGATGTTAATTTTAACATTACCTTCAATTGAGACTTTAAAATTTTATATGACTTCTCATTTAATTTAAGCATTGAATAAGTCCCATCTTTCAAACTTACATATCCATATTCAATTAGAATCTTTATAAAATCTCTTATAAATTTACTACTATAATCCTTCATTATTCCATATGTAGTTAATTCATTTAATTTATCATTTATTATTTTAGGTCCAGTCATCCCGCGAAGGATATCTATTAAAACTGATATTCCATACCTTTCTTTTGTTCTATATACACAAGATAATACCTTTTGTGCTTCTATTGTATAATCTCTAAGTTCATCATTATTTAAACAATTACTACAATTAGTACAATACTCTCTAACATTTCCTTCCCCAAAATACTTTAATATAAAACTTCTTAAGCACTCCTTGCTTTCACAAAAATCTATCATTTTTTGCAACTTTTTAATTTCAATTTCTTTCCTATTTAGTTGGACTGTTGTGTGAATTAAATATTCTAAAGTTCTTATATCTCCCCTATTAAATAACAAGTGACATTCTGATGTTAATCCATCTCTTCCTGCTCTTCCTATTTCTTGATAGTAACTTTCAATATTTTTAGGAATTGTAAAATGAATTATATATCTTACATTTGATTTATCTATTCCCATTCCAAAAGCATTTGTTGCTATCATTACATTTGAATTTTCATTTAAAAATTCATCTTGATAATATTCTTTTTCACTATCTTTTAACCCACCATGATATTTTAATACATTATATCCTAAATCTTTTAAGTAATAATATAAGCCATCAACCTCTTTTCTTGTGGCACAATAAATTATACCTGCCTCATTTTCCTTTTCTCTTATAATATCCTTTACTAACTCAAGCTTATCTTCCTCAATATGTAATTTAATTTCTAAATTTTCTCTATCAAAGCTGCCAATATATATATATGGATTTCTTAAGCCTAGAAGTTTAATTACATCTTCTCTTACTACTTCAGTTGCTGTTGCAGTAAAAGCTGTTATTATTGGTCTTACTCTTAAACTATTTATAAATTCAGCTATTAAACTATAGCTTTTTCTAAAATCATGTCCCCACATTGATACACAATGTGCTTCATCTATAGCTATTTGACTTATATTGAGAGCTCTTAATTTTCGTTTAAAAAACTCATTTTCTAACTTTTCTGGAGCTATATATAAAAGCTTAACCTCTCCTCTTTTGCAAAGTTCTATTATTTCATCACTTAATTCTAATCTTTGAGTACTATTTATATATCTTGCATTTATACCATTTGAATTTAAATTATCCACTTGATCCTTCATTAAAGAAATTAATGGTGAAATCACTATTGTAATACCTTTAAATAATAAAGCTGGTATTTGATAACAAATAGATTTTCCTCCCCCTGTAGGTAAAATACAAAAACTATCTCTACCTCTTAAAATATTGCTTATAATTTCATATTGACCTTTTCTAAAGGTATTATATCCATAATATTTATTAAGTACTTTAAAAACTTCATTCATTTAACTTCACCAGCTTTCTTAAATATATTAAAATACTATCACTTTTTATTAATACTAACATAAATTTTATTATTTTTAAATTTTCTATTGACATATTTATAAAATAATATTACAATAATCTTGCTTGCTGAAGTGGCGGAACAGGCAGACGCACAGGACTTAAAATCCTGCGGTAGCGATACCGTACCGGTTCGATTCCGGTC
>NZ_JAASHD010000031.1:0-45934 GCF_019734375.1 Clostridium sp. K04 | reverse complement strand
CGCTTGAATATAGGAGTCATACCTTAGCATCATAATTTTTTATTATTTACCCTGTCTACTTGACAGGGAGCAGTTCAGGTACTCTGTTATTTTTTATTTATATTATTAATATCCCTGATAAATTGCTACAGCTCTAACTAAACTAGCTTCACTTTGAACCTTTAAAGGTTGTGCAAACAATTGAATTTCTTCATTATATAAAAGCTTATTTAAATTAGTTAGATTTTCTAAAAGGAATATATCATTTTCAAACAATACATTATGAATTTCATAATTATCCCTATCTGGCGAAGGCATATCCATTCCTAACATCTTAATTTTCTTTTTTATTAAAAGTTCGGCTAACTCCCTACTTACTACTGGATGCTCAGTATAATACTCTTCTTTTCCATAAAAATTATCCCAACCAGTAAATAATAGAACTATATCATTTTCTTTAATATTTATATAATACTCATCCTTAACATCTATAATTTTCTCACCACGAACATCCAGTAATGCTACATTACCTATAAACCTTTCAATTGGATAATCTGATATATAACTTTTATTTTCTTGCATATGTAGCGGTGCATCAATATGTGTTCCTGCATGCATTTCTGTAGCTATAGAAATGCTATTATATCCATTTTCTATATAATCCTTTTCCTTTATTAAATTAACCTCTTTATCTCCCGGATAAACAGGCATTTCATTTTTTATTTCATGTGATAAATCAATGTACTTCATTTCTTCCCCACTTCTCCCTTTGATTGTAATAACCCCTTCTTTTGTTTATATTAACATATTTTACATTTAATTACAATAAACTTTCATTATTTCCTTATGTTTATATTTTAAACAAAAAGTCAGTTTTTATACTAACTTTAAATAAACACTTTAATTTGTTCCCGTAGTTCCAAATCCTCCACGATCACAATTACCAAAAGATTCAACCTCATCAAATTGAATTTCTGGCATTACTTCCATTATTCTAAACTGCCCTATTTTATCTCCAGTTCTTATCCATGTTCCATTATCGTGTTTTGCTTGTAAACAGTATACCGGCATATGCCATTGATCATTATCTCCAATATATGTGTCATCAACAACACCAACAGAATTAGTTTGTATTATACCCCAAGTTTTAAATGTTGAGCTTCTCGGTGCTAAATGTCCTTCCCATCCTTGTGGTAATTCTAAAGCAAATCCTAGTGGTACCATTGCTCTTTCATTTAGCGGCACAAATATATCCTTACTTGCATAAACATCTATCCAATTACCCTTACTAATTTTCTTTAATTTTGTTGCACCTTCAAAATATTTTATTCTTATTTTCATCTCTCGTATCTTCCTTTCATTTCTTATATGTAATTCTAACATAAAAAAGGATTGCAAGAAAAGTATAATATCTTTAAACTAATATCATACTAATCTACAATCCTTCTGTATTTTCTTTAATGATGTTTTATTTTATTTATGACTATAATACTTTCTTCTCTTAATTCATCATTAATAGTCACTTCATTCCATTGAATATATGTTGGCTTTTCAAAATACTTCCTATTTACAATTTCAATTACCCTATAACTTCCTTCTGCTAAATTATCAAAGATAACAACTCCATTCTTATCAGTATACTTTGAACTTATCATCTTTGGAGATAATCCGTTTAAAGCATATAAATTTATCTTAGCATCTGAAATATTACTTCCCTTTCTATCTCCCAATTTTGATATAACAGTAATCTTTCCAACTATTCTCTTTTCTTTCTTTCTTGCTTTTGTATAATTGCTATTATTTATAATCTTGTCTTCATTTTCTACTAGCCTTTCTTTTATATTATCATCTTCTAGTACTTTTTGATTAGCATAATTACTATTATCATTTACTTCCTTATTATCATTTACTTCTTCGTTATCATCTATAAAAGTTGCACCTTGAAGTTCTAAACTAAATCCATTATCAAGATTATAAGTTTTTACTTTCTTTTTATCCTTTTCTGAAATTATTGGTTTATCTACATTTTCTTTACAACTATTATCATTAGTAGCTTGATCAACTTCAACATCAGTTGCTTTAACATCAGTTGGGTCAACATCTATTATTGTTCCACTAGAATTTGATAATTTACCATTTCCTACGTTTGAGTCATTATCTATTGACTTATATTCATTTTCTAATTCGCTATCAAAATCATCTTCTATTCTTATACGCATAAAAACCTCCTAAAACCATATATTTACATAATACGCATTAAGAGGCCATTTTGTGCTTAAAAATTAAATTTTTTATATCATTTCTTTTATAATTTCAAATTTTTCTGGTTTGCTAAAATAATATCCTTGTGCAATATCACACTTCATTTTATCTAAGTATCCCAATTGTTCCTTAGTTTCTACACCTTCAGCAACTACTTTTAAATCTAAGCTGTGTGAAAGCTTTATTATACTTTCTGCTATATACTCACTTTTTTCGTCAACACCAATACCGTCTACAAAGCTTTTATCAATTTTCAATACATCTATTGGTAATCTTTTTAAATAACTTAATGATGAATATCCAGTTCCAAAATCATCAAGAGCAATGGATACACCTAATTTCTTTAAATTTAATAAAAGTTCTATATTTCTTGATACTGATTGCATAATAACCCCTTCAGTAATTTCGAACTCTATATATTCGGGAGGTATGTTATATTTATTAAGTAAAGCTGAAACAAAGTCTATAAATCCCTCTTCTCTCAATTGAATATCAGATATATTAATAGCTATATGAAATTTATTATCACTTGACTCATATAATTCTCTACATTTTTTAAAGCTTTCTTCAATAATATATTTTCCTAGCTCAACAATAAATCCCGTATTCTCAGCAATTGGAATAAATTCAGCAGGAGACACAAACCCTAACTCTTGGCTTACCCATCTTACTAATGCTTCAAATCCATTTACTTTTTCACCTTTAATAGATATTTTAGGTTGAAAAACCATAAATATTTCTTTCTTTTCTATGGAAGTTCTCAATGCTTTTTCAATATCGTATTGTCTCCTTAATAAAGTTAAAATATCAACATCAAAAAATCTAAATCTATTTTTTCCTTCTTCTTTAGCTTTATGCATTGCCATATCTGCTGTTTTTAATAGTATATCTAAATTATCTGCATCTCTTGGATACATACTAACCCCTAAACTTATAGAGCAATATATACTTTTATTATTAACTTCAATTGGCTTTCTTACACTAACCAACAATTTATTTAATAACTCTCTAATTTCATTTTCATCATGTACTCTAGAAAAAGCAATTACAAATTCATCTCCTCCAAATCTAGCAAATGTATGTCTTCCATCTAATTCTTTATTTACCCTTTCAGAAAGCTTTAAAAGTATCTCATCACCAACTTCATGACCATAAGTATCATTAATACTTTTAAAGTTATCTATATCATAAAAAATTAATCCTAACTTTGTACCACAACTAAGATTATCGTTTATTAACTCTTTAAATATTTCTGTAAACATCTTTCTGTTAGGAATTCCTGTTATATCATCATAATAATTCATAAAATGAATCTTTTGTTCAGCCTTTTTTTCATTGCTAACATCCGTTATTACTCCAGATAAACTATAAACCTTATCTTTTATAGTACCCTTTCCTGTATAATCAATATGAATTAACTGTCCATCTTTTGCCTTTATCCTATACTTAATATTTGATTCTAAGCACATTCTATTTAAACATATATTATTAAAATAATTTCTTACTCTATCACATTCCGAATCATCTACATATCTATACCACTCTTCTAATGTAATATTTTCTTTCTTTATTCCAAGTTCATTCTTTATCTTTCCTGAAATAAACAAACTATTTTTATCATCATCCCACTTCCAAATAGCTCCATTCATTGCTTCAATAGATAAAGCATAACCTTCTCTACACTTAATACACTCAGTATTTTTTACTTTTATTCTTATTAAACACTCTTCAATAATAAGTATTAAAACAGCCATTACCATTATCATTATAACTTCTATTGAATTTATCAAATTATACTGTACTAAAAGAAATATAGTTATTCCCATAAATAATATAAAAAATTTATTATATTTATATACTTTTTTATTACTTTTAATATTTAGGTTCATAATGACCTCCAAAATATATATTTATAAACTAATTTTATCATATACTTACAAAAATATATATATTTCTACTAAATTTATTAATATATTGTATATTTTTCTTATTAAAATAAATTAGCACTAAATAATATTTCTATTACTTAGTGCTATAATTAATATTTTTAATTGTTTTCTTTTTTTAATTTTGTAAATATTACATTAAGTAAAACACCTATAATTGCTGCAAAACTTAATCCTGATATACTTACTGTTTCAGTTATTTGTATTCCTATTGCTTTTTCTAAAAAATTTCCTGAAAGACCTATAATTAATATTGCTACCATTACAATGATATTACAAATATTAAATTCAACTTTTTCTCTTTTAATTGTTTTAACTCCAACAATTGCTATCATTGAAAATAACATTAAACTTATTCCACCCATTACTGGCTGTGGTATTGTTCTTATTGCTGCACCAAACTTTGCAACAAAACTTAATAATATTGCAAAAATAGCTGTTAATCTTAATATTGCTGGGTTATAATTTTTTGTTATTGCAAGTACTCCTGTATTTTCACCATATGTTGTATTTGCTGGCCCTCCTAAAAATCCTGCTGCTAAAGTCGCAAGCCCATCTCCTAGTAATGTTCTATTTAAGCCTGGATCTTCTATAAAGTTTTTACCTACAACTTCTCCATTTGTAGTAATATCACCTACATGTTCCATTACTACAGCTAAAACTACTGGTGCTATTATTGCAATCGCACCAATATCAAATTTAGGTAATGTAAAACTTGGTACAGCCACTAAACTTGCACTTTGAATTTCTGCTGTAGATACTAATCCTAACATTAAACTAATTACATATCCTACTACTACAGCTATTAAAATAGATACTTGAGATAAGAATCCTTTACTAAACTTTTTAATTAATAATGCTATTCCTAATGTTATGCATGCTATTATTACACTTACTACAGCATCATTTCCTCCTGAAGCTATAGACATTATTCCAGTCATATCTAGAGCTGTTGGAATTAAATTTAAACCAATTACTATTATCATTGGTCCTACTACTTGAGCTGGTAATACTTTTTTAATATTCTTTAATCCTATCTTTTTTATTAAAAAAGATACTGCTACATAAATCAATCCAACTACAATAATACCACCTTGAGCATATCTTAAATCGCCATTATATTTTTCTGAAACTGCTACTATTACTGGAATGAAAGCAAATGATGACCCTAAAAATACCGGAACCTTTCCCTTTGTACATAAATGGAATATTAATGTTCCAATCCCAGCTGAAAATAATGCTACTGATGGATCTAATCCTGTTAATATAGGTACTAATACTGTTGCCCCAAACATTGCTATTAGATGCTGCATTGCAAGAATAACCTTCATTACTCCATCCTTAACACTTCTCTTTTCTTTTAATAATTCACCTGTATATTGTGCCATAAAACACCCTCCCTATTTTCTTTTAAGGAGAATTTTAAATTCCCCCTTTTCAGCCTCACTGGACTGTTATTAAAGGCAAAAAAAAATGCTTCTTACATTCAGTAAGAAGCTATAGTAACCCTATTAAAATAATTAATACTACAAACTTTTGAAACTTACCGAACTCTCTGATTCGACTTAAAGCTTTTTTTGTTATTATATACTCTTTTAAATAAAATATCAAGAAATATATTTTTAAAAATTGTACATACTAAAAATGAGTTAAATCTAAAGGTACTTATTAATCTTATAGTGAAAAGAGTGATTTTTATATGATGAAAAAATTATCGAATTTAACTTTATTTATTCTTATAGCATTACTTCTCTTTCCCCAAATAACCACATATTGTGATGATGACAATAAAGAATGTAATAAGAAAAAGGTTGTTTATTTAACATTTGATGATGCTCCTGGCGGAGAAGTAACTATAAAAACTTTAGACGTATTAAAGGAAGAAAATGTTCCAGCAACCTTCTTCATAATAGGTAATCAAATAAAAGGTCAAGAAGATATAATACTTAGAATGAAAGAGGAAGGTCATAGTATTGGTCTACATAGCTTTACTCATGAAAGAAATAAACTTTATAGTAGTTGTGATGGTTTCATTTCTGAAATGAAACGAGTTCAAAATGCCCTTTATGATGTTACTGGCGAAAATTACTGCATTTTAAGATTCCCTTATGGAACAAATAATAGTACCTATAGAATATCTAATGAAATGGTAAATGCAGTTCATTCTAATGGATTTAAAATATATGATTGGACTCAGGACACTTTAGACGGAGCAAATCCAAACTCCTCTCCAGATACTATCTTAAATAGATCTATATCTACAAAAGACAGTGTTGTAGTCTTAATGCACAATGCTTATGCAAATAAAAATACCGCTATAGCAATTAAAGGTATAATTAAATATTATAAAAGCCAAGGTTATACCTTTGAAAAAATAACTGTGGATACTCCTGAAATTTATCATGTACTAAAAAAATAATATATAAAAAGCTCATGTTAATTATTATATTTTAACATGAGCTTTTTAAATTATGTTAAGCTTCTATGCTTATTTGTTTTTTCAAGCCTCTTATTACTATTAATGAAAATAGTAATACAAGTACTATTCCTTTTACTATACTTGTTCCACTAATACTCCACCATACTCCATTTATCCCTAAAATCTCTGGTCTAAATAAAATTATAGCCAAAGGTACTCTTAACCCAGTAAAAATAATACCTATTATTGATGGAATAACAGTTCTTCCTACTCCATAAAATGCTCCTGATGTTGTTATTTCCAAGCACATAAATAATTGTGAATACCCTAAAATCTTCAAATAATCAATTCCTTGTGCTATTGCTTCACTTTCATTTATAAATATTGAAAAAATACTTCTACCAAAGAACACCAATAATATTGTAGTAAATATTCCCAATAAACAAGAAATAAATAGTGTAACCTTATATCCTTTTAATACCCTATTCCATTTCTTAGCTCCATAGTTTTGTCCAATAAATGCAGTTAATGCACTTGCAAATCCACCAGCAGTCATCCATGAAATAGATTCTATTTGTGATCCAACTTTTTGAACTGCTATTGAAACTGGTCCTGCACTAGCTACGATTCTGCCAAGCAACATTGAGAAAAATGTAAATAAACAATTTTGGATTGCTGTTGGCCCTCCAAACATACATATATTTTTTATATACTTTAAAGTAATAAATTTTTTATTACTAAAACTAAAATTATATCCATTTTTAATAAATGTATATATAAATATAAGAGTAACTAGAAGTTGTGATAGTACTGTTGCTAAAGCTGCACCTACTACCCCTAATGGTTTAATTCCAGCAAACCCAAATATTAAAACTGGATCTAAAATTATATTCATAACTAATCCTATAGTGTTTACTATAAATGGTGTTTTACTATTTCCCGAAGCAGTAAATATTCCTGTAAATTGTGGATTTAAAAAAGCACATATCATTCCTAATGCAATAATAATTAAATATTCTAAAGACATCTTTATTATATTTGCGTCTCCTAAATTAAAAAAACCTATAAGTTCATTCCTAAATAAAATTAAAATAACTCCATATATAATTGACATTAAAACACATAATGTTATGCTACTATATACATATGAATTCCTCTCTTTTTCATTATTTTTACCAATGGCTTGTGACACACCAACTTCTGCACCAGTCTTACTTATTAAAACTAATGAATTTCCAAACCAAGCAAAAAAGCCAGCAGTTCCAACTGCTGCAACTGCTGCACTTCCTGCTTTACCAATCCATATCATATCTACTAAACTATATGCCATTTGAATAAACGATGTCCCCAATATTGGTAAAGATAAAGCTATTAATGTTTTTATTATATTCCCTGAAACTAGATCAACTTTTCTCTTCATGTATCTTTCTCCTTCTATATTTTTTCACAATAAAATAGAAGCAATAAAAATTTTACCACTCCTATTTTTTTAACTAGTAATTATCTAATTATTTTTCTAATAAATTTACCACTTTTTCAAAAGATTCAGGTTTACTGTAAAAATACCCTTGAACAATATCACATAAAATTGATTTTAAATAATCAACTTGCTCCTCAAGTTCTACGCCTTCAGCTACAACTTCTATGCCTAACTTATGAGATAACTGTATTATATTTTCTACAATCCACCTACTTTTATGATTTTCTATCATATCAATAACAAAACTTCTATCAATTTTTAATGCATCAATTGGAAGTTTAGTTAAATAATTTAATGATGAATACCCTGTTCCAAAATCATCTAATGCTATTGTGGAACCAAGTTTTTTAAGCTCATATAATGATCTTAATGTATCTTCATAGGATTTAATTAATATTCCTTCAGTTATTTCAAATTCAATATATCTACCATCAATCTTATAAATATCACATAAATATTTTACATAAGTTATTAACTTTTGATTTCGTAATTGTACATCAGATAAATTCACTGCAATTTTAAAATTTGAATATCCTGACTTTAACAACAAATCAACTTTCTTAAAAACTTCCCTCAAAACAAAATTTCCTAAGTGTACTATCATTCCATTATTTTCGGCAACAGGAATAAATTCATTTGGAGGAACGTTACCAATCTCCTTATTATTCCATCTAATTAATGCTTCAAATCCATTTACTCTCTCATGAGCTAAAATTACCTTTGGTTGAAATACAACATACATTTCTTCATTTTCAATTGCACTCATCAGATTATTTTGTATTTTATATGCTCTATCCATTGCTTGTGCAATACTATCATTAAAAAATTGATACTGATTCTTTCCCTTTGTTTTTGCCTCATACATTGCTGCATCTGCATTTTTTATTAACTCATCAAATCTATATCCATCATCTGGATAAATTGCTATCCCTATGCTTGTTGTAACATGTACTTGTTTTCCTTCTATGTTATACGATTTATTAAAAACATCTATAATAGATTGTGCCTTAGTTTCTATCTCTGTTAATGTTATAGCATTATGTAAAAATATTAAAAATTCATCGCCTTCAAGTCTACAAATATAATCATCACTAATAATTTTATTTTTAAGCTCTCTAGCAACTGATTTTAAATATTTATCTCCATATGTAACTCCAAAAGTATCATTTATATATTTAAAATTATCTAATCCTAATATAATTAATGCACTTTTGTTATTAGAATTTTTATTTATCCCTAAATAAAAATCTATTTTATCTTTTAAATAAATTCTTTTATGCAATCCTGTAACTTCATCTAAATAAGGTGTATTTTCTAATGGTGCTACTTCATCTTCATTCGAATCAATTACTTTACTAACGTATCCCTCATATCCTATAACTTCTTCTTCAACTATTACTTTATTTAAATGAATTTTAATCCAGTTATCCATTTCAAGACAAGGACTTTTTAGCTGTAACTTAAAATCTTTTTTAGCTAAATTACACTCATTAAATAAACAAAGAAATTTTTCAACATGATTTTCATGAATATAATCACAAAATTCATCTATTGAAATATTAAGATTGTTACATTTAATATCAAATATACTTTTTAAATTGCCGCGCAAACTAACTTTTTTATTTTTTATATCTATAAAAATAATAGCCCCATACAGTCCCTCAAACTCTGAGCAGACATTTTCATTTGCGTTTTTCTTCCCCTTGCCTATATTCATATTACTACCCCTATTTCGAATTTTGTAGTAAATATACTACTATTCGTTACTTGTACTCTCTTTATTCTTCTTATCATTAATCAATGTAGTAACTAATGCTGTTGATGCAGCGATAACTACTGCAATTTTCCCTATTTTTTTCAATTTCATATACATTACCTCTTTTTAATTATCTAACTATTTATTAATATCATTACTGAAAAAACTATTTGAATTGATTTATATCTGTATGATATTTATATCCGATAGTTTCAAGTCTCTTTTCGATACATTCTTTTTCAATCCCAATATCTTCACAATACTGATCTAAACTTGAATAATAATCTCTTAACTTCATATTAACCATACTTACTAGTATATTAGGATCCATTTTTATTAATGTTTCTTTATCCATTTTTACCTCCATAATCTATATATGTTATTTTAATTACACATTATCCAAATTTTCCTCATACTTATATTTTATATAAAAATAAGCTAAAGTACATACCTTTTTAGTACTTTAGCTTATTTTTTTATTTATATTTACTTTATATAAAATATATTTTATTTTCCATTTCCAACAGGATTTACTTCTGGTACTTTTGCTGCTCTTGGTTTTTTGGGCCCTTTAAAGTGATCATTTTCCCAAGTGGCCTCTTGACCTTTCTTAGCCATAACAACACCTCCACTAAATATTATATATTTAGTATTAGCAACCTATCCTGTTTTATTCCGCTTTATTGATTTATTTCTTTGGATTTTCTGGGTCTAAAAACGAATACTTTTCTCCATCCTTTTCCCATCCTAAAATAGAATTCATATTAACGTTTGCCGCAGCCTTAAATATAGATTTATCAACATCATTAAAGTTTTTCTTCAACTCAGCTATCATATCCTTAATTTCATGTCTCTTATTACCAATCTTTTCTGCAGCAACCATACAAGCACAATTAAGTGGCCATAATCCAGTATACTTAATAAATCTTATTATTGCTTCTTCCTCTACATAATAAAGTGGTCTTATAAGTTCAATACCTTCAAAGTTATCAGCCTTTAATTTAGGTAACATTGTTTTAAAGTTTCCTGCATAAAGAACATTTAACATAGTTGTTTCAATTACGTCATTATAGTGATGCCCTAATGCAAGCTTATTGCATCCTAATTCTCTAGCCTTATTATATAATGATCCTCTTCTCATTCTTGCACAAAGATAACATGGATAATCTTTTGCTTTTTCATCAATTATTTCGAAGATTTTTGATTCATAAATATGTACTGGAATATTTAAATGCTCGCAGTTTTCTATTAATAAATCTTTTATTTGTGGATGATATCCTGGATCCATTGCTATAAACTCTACATCAAAATTTACTTGACCATGTTTTTTTAATTCTTGAAATAACTTTGCCATTAATAGCGAGTCTTTCCCACCTGAAATAGCAACTGCTATTTTGTCACCTTCTTCTATTAATTGATAATCCTTAACTGCTTTTATAAATTTAGACCATATTGGTTTTCTATACCTTTTAACAATACTTCTTTCTATTTCCTCAAGAGTCTTTTTAGCTTCTTCTGGTACTATTCTTGCGCACCCATTACCTGCTATACCACTCATCTTTATCACCTCGTATTTTTAATAACAAAATTTATTTTACTTAAATTATATAATAAAAGCAACTATTTACAATAGTTTATGTCATGTAAAATAAAGGTTGCATCAATTATGATACAACCTTTATTAAATTAACAAAATTTAATTTAAAATTACATTTATCTGTAATTAATTTCTCCTAGCTCTGGTACATGATCAAACTCAATTTTAGAACCTTTGTATGTAAATTCTACACCATCAATCCATTCTCCAGTATATTCAGTTTGTAATAAGTTTCTTATTAAAGTGTATTCAGTTATCTCTCCACCCGTTGATCCTGCAAAGAAATTGTTATACCAACTTATTCCTTCATAATCTGAAAATTGTACATCTCCAGCATTATTACCCATTTCCTCTAAATTAAATACAGCAATCTTCTTTCCATCTATGTCTTTAATTTCAGTAAGAGATATTGGTAAAGTATCAAAAGCTTTTTCACTTAATACACTTGCAATTTTTGATAGTTTATTCTCTAACGATTCATTTTTATTAATTTCAACTTCACCTAAATTAACTTCTGCTCCTTGTTCTGCATCTTTAGAGTATAATTTAAATACTTCTACTTTAGATTTATCCTCAGAATTTTCTTCTGTATTGCTTATTTGTTCATTATTTTCTTCCTCATCTTCAACTACTGTTTCATCATTTGCACCATCGTTATTTGAATTTGAGTCTTCAACTACAACATCATCATTTTTGCTTCCAGAAGCATTTGTACCTGTACATCCATAAACTGATGCTCCCATAACAAATATCATTGCTACTGCAATTATTTTTTTTAACCTTATGCTTCTCATATCTCTTCCTCCAATTATATTATTTGAAGTTGAACCCAACATCCTTAGCTTCATGAGAGTCAGATCCATAAACCATTTGTATATTATTTTTTATTGCTAAATCATACAAATCTCCACTTGGATATTTTTCTCCACAATACTGCTTTCTTAATCCGGCTGTATTACAGTCCAATTCATAATTTCTTAATTTAACTTCATTAATTATTTCTTCAAATAATTTATCATTTTTATAGTTAATAGGATATAGCTTATTAAATATCCTGATTAATGTAGGATGCCCAATCCTTTTAGGCTTGTAATTTCCTAAATTACTTTTTATTCCCTTCAATAATGTATTATAATATAAATTATATATTTTTTCTACACTTCCCAACTTATTTAATAACTCTTCAAATGACTCAATACAATCAAATGCATAATATTTTTCATCATACATTCCTATATGAACAGAGATAATCGCATCATCTAAATACTTTCCATATTCATTAAGCATATTTGTTGTAAACTCTTCATAACCTTCTAAATAATCTACTTCTAATCCAACATTTATTTTAATTTTATCTTTATATTTTTCTTTATAATAACTTGCTTCTTTTAAATATTTTTTCATTTCCTCTATATTGGGAGCAGCCGAGCTTAAAAACTCCTTATCTATTCCATATAAAACTAAACCTTCTGGCATAGTCATGTGCTCTGTAAATGTAATTTCTTCTATTCCTAATTCTATTGCCTTTGTTAAATACTCCTCAAAACTATCATTACTTCCATGTGGACAATAATGACTGTGTACATGTCCATCTCTCTTACTATTCAACTTATTTCCTCCCAATTATTTTATTAATCAATTCATAAGCATTTTATTAAAAACCCCTAAACTAATTGTATTTATATTATCCTTTTTAGCTTTATCTAAAATATTAGTTATTTTAGAGCTTGGCTGATAAACTATTAAATCAACCTTTTCCTCTTCAAAATTCTCTATAATATTTCCACCATTTAATTTTATATTTCTAATAGTTTTCATTTTAATAGCTTCATTATTTATAAGCAATAATATATTTTTTCTCAAAATATATATCACTTCATTTATATTTTCATTAGTATTTATATTTAATATGTCTTCATCAATATCATTTTCTACATTACTTATTTTACCTTCTAAAATATCTTTAAAATCATTTGTAGTAATTATTTCACACCCCAAAACTTTTGCTTTTCTAAGCTTTCTACCTGGTTTCTCACCAACAATTAAAAGATCACATTTTTTCGTTACTACAGTATCAACATTAGCCCCTGCCTGTCTTGCAAGCCTCATCAGTTCTCCTCTTACTAAAAAACCTCTACCTGTAAAAACAACATTTTTACCACCTAATATCTCTCTTGCTGGATTAAAATCTATTTTTTTGTAGTCTATTCTATCCTGCATCTTTTATCATCCCTTAATCTAAATCCTAACTTCATTTTTCTTTAGCACTAATTTTCATTTAACTTATATTATATCATTTTATTAAACTAAAGAATACTAACATATTTATTAAAAATCACTATATATATATTATGAAATCAAATTTTATATTATTTATTATCAATTTTTAAACCTATTATTTTTATTGATTGGAGGAATTTTAATTGAATGAAAAATTAAAAACTGACATTAACTCCTTAATTACTTTTCTAGAGCAACATAATAATGTAAATATTAATGCAGTAATGGGGTTAGATGGATTTGTTGATCAAATCCTTCATGTTGTTAAAACAAGAACTGATGCAAATAACTATATTAGAATGGAAACATTAAGTGAATTCGGCGATTTTATCAGTAAAGCTGCTGGATTAAGCTCAAATGTTGAATTTATTCCTCTTCAAAGCAAACTTGGTGGTAATGGGCCTATTATGAGCAATGCTTTGTCTACCTATGGCTTAAATATAAATTATATAGGTGCCCTTGGTGAAGATTCTATTAATCCCGTTTTTATTGAAATGTCTAAGAAATGTAATATAATTTCTATTTCAAATCCTGGCCTTACAGATGCAGTTGAATTTTTAGACGGAAAACTTATGATTGGCAAACGTGAATGCTTAAAAGATGTTAATTGGAATAAGATCAAAGAAAAAGTTGGAGTAGAAAAGTTAACCTCCATTATTGATAGTTCAACCTTAGTAGGATTAGAAAACTGGACTATGCTTCCTTATATGGCTCAAATTTGGAAAGGTTTAATTAATGAAGTACTTCCTAATCTAAATAAAAAAGATAATAAATATATCTTCTTTGATTTAGCAGATCCTGAAAATAGATTAAAATCTGATGTTTTAGAAGCCTTATCATTATTAAAAGAATTTTCATCTAAATTTAATGTTATTTTAGGATTGAATGAAAAAGAAGCCTATGAAATTGGAGAAATCTTTGGAGTAACTTCACAAGAAAATAAAATTCCTTTAAAAAATCTTATAATAGAGCTTTATAAAAGATTAAGTATCAATACACTAGTAATTCATCCTGTAAAGGAAGCATGTGCAGTATGTAATGGGAAATACTATTATACTCCTGGGCCTTACGAACCAAATCCAAAATTAACTACAGGTGCTGGAGATAATTTTAATGCCGGCTTCTGCTTTGGACAAGTCTTAGGACTTTCTACTCAACTTTCACTAGTTTTAGGAACTGCAACATCTGGTTATTATGTAAGAAATGCTAAGAGTCCAACCTTAAAAGATATTATCACTTTTTTAAATTACTGGGAAAACTCATTAAATTAATATATTTTCAACAAAAAATTATGTCAACTTTTTTGGCCTAATCATATTATATATTATAACAACAAATGAGGAGGAATATTTTTATGAGTACTAGATATAATAGATGTAGATATTCTAATTACCAAAGTGATGACAATTCAGAAAATACTGTAGATGATCATGTTCATGAATTTGAAGGTTCAACAATGTTTGCTGAAGAATGCGATGATAAACACAACCATCGTTTTGCTGGAGTTACTGGTGAAGCTATAAAATATGGTAAATCACATGTTCATAAGCTATCTACTAATACAGACTTTGTAGATCACCATCATAAAATTTGTGACACTACAGGTCCTGCAATATATGTAGGTAATGGCAAACATGTTCATCTAGTAAAAGGCTATACTACAACTGTTGATGGACATCGTCATGAATATATCTTTGCTACTTTAATAGAAGCACCTACTGTAGATGAAAGCAATTCTGATTGCTAAGTAGTATTTTTATCTTAATAATCTAATCTTTATCTTTATAAAGAAAATAACAAATAAATAGTAGAGGAATAAATACCTCTACTGTTCTTTTTATTATCTAATAATACCTTTTTTAATATTATCTAACAAGGAAATCATAAAACAATTTTCTCTCTATTCGAATATCTTGTTCAAAATTAAAGAAATCGTCTTTATCATATTTTTCTTTTATTAATTTTAATAACTCTGAATTTTCCCCGTAATATTCCTCTTCATAACTTTTTGATTGACTATTTATCTCCTCACATGGGAAATTAATAAATCCACCATCTGTTATGGATTTTATGTACTCTAACTTTTCTACAAACCATTTTCTATTTACTGGTGCAAACCTCGGTTCTTCCCACACTGATTGGAATCCTAAGATAAATTGTGCATCTCTATGATAGAAAGCTGTACTATCACTTTTAACTTCTTTTATTACTCCACCTAATCCATAAAAAGTTATTGCTGTATAAGTAGCTCCTTCCGCTCTTTCATCAATTAATTCTAAAAGTTTAGTAATTTCTTCTCTAGTATAATCCTTATAAACAAATCTACCAGCACTTTTATATCTTTCAAATTCTGGATGACTATCTTGAATTATTTTATTTGCTTCAAAAATATCTATATAATCAAGTTTATAACTTCCTTGAGATACAATATCTTTAATCGGCTTTAGTATTTCATTTGTCAGCTTTTTATCTCCATATACTAATCCAACTATTTTAACACCTTTGCCTCTATCACTTGAATTATAACAAGCTAACTTAAAATTAGCCCTTTTATCCATTACCTTATAAATCTCTTGCCATTTTTCAAGCAAATTAACATTTTCTTCAAAATCTATATGTGTAAAATCTATATTAACTAATGTAACCATATCAATTTTAGGTGGTAAATTATAAGTCATAGAAGTAACTACACCAAAATTACCTCCACCACAACCTCTTAATGCCCAAAACAAATCTTCATTTACTTCCTTATTACAAACTATAGTTTGGCCATTGCAATCTATTAATTCAACTTCAACTAATCTATCACATCCAAGTCCTAAAAGCCTTGCCGAGTATCCCCAGCCTCCACCTAAAGTAAATCCAACTGCACTTACTGTAGGGCATCCCCCACCTGGAAATGGATATCCTTTTCTACCAGTAGCTTCATACAACTCTCTATTTCTTACTCCAGCTTGTACCTTTACTCTTTCATTTTCTTCATCCATGTATATTTTATTCATTTTACTTACATCAATTACTACTACATCATTTCCGTTAGAATATCCTTCATAATGGTGGCGTCCATTTCTTATTCTTATTGAAAGTGAATTAGCCTTTGCAAATATAATTGCATTTTTGATATCATCTTCTGTTTTACAATATACAATTATTAGTGGATACTTCTCTATCGCCCTGTTCCATGCTTTTCTTTCTTCTTCATATTCAAAATCTTCCCTAGTAATAATTTCACCAGTTAATCTTCCATAATCGTAGTTAATCATTATTTCACCTCAATATTGTTTATTAAATAATGTTTTTTATCTCTCTTTTTACTTATAATTGTATCAATAATTTTCTTATTATTAAATAGGCATATATAATTGTTGGTAATCAAACTTTATTTTTACCACACAATTGTAGTTTTATTTTTTGAATTCCTACAAGGTAGCTTGAATTCAAAAAACTTTAGATTTTTTCCTCTTGGTGAAAACCTATCACAAACTATATGTAATATATATCCCATTGTAAAGCCCAATGTTAAATAAATATTTCCTATAAAGTAAACGCAACCACAGAATAGAAATGTTCCCAACCATTTATGAGTAAACATTCTATGCGGTGATAATTTCCCTAGTATTGTTACTATACAAAACATAATAGCTCCAAAATAATTACTAAAATTACTTTGTAAAAATAGAATAATATCATTTACATTTAGCATAATTCCTAACATATATCCTATAAATATTGCTATTATTAAAAAGGTTAATATTTTATTAAATACCTGTCTTACTTTTGAATTATGAGAATCTATATCTGGCATATATGAACCTATAAACCCTCCTATTATTAATGGTATTAAATAAATTACACTATCAAATGTTTTTGTTATTAAGAAACCAACTCCCATTGTTGCTGTTGCAGTAGTCCCTACAATCATATGTTCTTTTCCACTCATTAATTTTCCATCCTTTGTACAAAATATACTATCGCATCATTTAATTTTACTACAAATTTACTCAAAGTGAAAGTATGTTCTTGCCATTCCTCTATTTACCAATCTAAATATTTATGTATAAAAAAAGCATCAAATTAATGATGCCCTTTCATTATATATTTAATTGTTACCATGATGAGAACATCCATCATGATTACATGTATGAGTGCTATCAAATTCTTTTAATACACCATTCTTAAGTGAATTAATATTATCTGATATTGTTCCTTCAATAGCTTTATATACTTTTATTCCCATCGAATTTAACTTAATAATTGCCCCTTTTCCTATTCCTCCTACAACTACAGCATCGACTACCTCTCCTGATAATGCTTTAATAGGATTACACTTTCCATGTTCATGCCCTAAATCACCATTACTAATTGATTTAACTACATTACTTTCCCCGTCCCATACAACAAATTCTGGAGCACTTCCAAAGTGATTATATGGCATACTATTTAATCCTTCGTTAGAGTTAACTGGAAAACATACTTTCATTTTTACTCCTCCTTAATTTTGTTTTTACAACAACCCTTCATGGATTTGCACCCACGCTTACACCTAGCAGTATTTGCCTCTTCAATATTAAAATTGTACTCATTTGAAATTAAATCAGTATTTTTATGAATAAGAAGATTTATAAAACCTATAGCTTCTTCTAATACTTTCTCATTTAATTCATACATAACATAGTATCCTTGTTTATATGCAATTATTATATTAGCTTCTTTTAAAATCTTAATATGCTGAGATACTGCAGCTTCAGAAATTTCTAAATGCTTAGCAATTCCCTTTGCACAAATATTTCTATTTGATAATAAAATCAGAATTTTTACTCTTGTTTCATCGCCTATAGCTTTAAATATCTTAATCTTCTCGTTCATAAGCACCTCTAATTTAATTAAGTAATTACTTAATTAAATATTAATACTCTTAATTAGTTTTCTCAAACGCTAAATTTACTTGTTTTTCCTTAAAACTTATTAAATTTTATTATTTAGTTTAATTGCCTCTCAAATTCTATCTTTTCCTTCTGCCTTTAAATCCTTTTTTATCCAAATAATTATAGAACATTATTTATTCCCTTCTATTCATAAACTAATTTAATCTCTCTGGTATTAAGTTTTAAAAAAATATATTATAAACAAAGTACTTATCCTTCTAAAAATTTTTTTACTTCTTTTCTCCCATTTAAAACTACAATATTTTTTTCTTTATATAAACTTAATTTTTTAAGTATTTCTGGTCTAATTTTTTTGTTATAACTCAATACCCATTTAAAAAATTCTATATCAATTCCCTCTGGACAACCATCAGCCATATCTGGTCTGCTTTTTCCTCTATACATAAATCGTCTCTTGAAAATTCTATAAAGACAAATATACGTTGGCATATTAATAAATATTATAGTATCTGCATCTTTTGCCCTTATGTCAATTGTTTTAATATAATTACCATCTATTATCCATTTATCTTTGCTTATTACTTCTTTAATTTTTTTATTAAATTCTTTCTGCGGAGTTTCAATCCAGCCTTTATTCCAAAACAACTTATCTAAATGATATACTGGTATATCTAGTAAATTAGATAATTTCCTGGAAAATGTTGATTTCCCTGCTCCACCACATCCTATCACAATAATTTTATCCACACTCTCCACCCCTATTTCTCAAAAATAAATTTCCTTCTAATAAAATAAATACTTTTTATATTTTAAAGTTTTAATTCATATTTTTTGAAATATATATGCATAATATTAAAAAATAAGCAGAGTCATGATATTCACTCTGCTTATCTAATGTAAGTTTTATATAAAATTATTGTGCATACTTCTTTAATATTTCAATTATTATATTAGTTGCAATTTCCATACCCTCTACAGTAATATGCTCATATTCACCATGGAATGCATATCCACCAGTTCCTAGATTAGGACAAGGTAATCCCATATAGCTAAGAGTTGCTCCATCAGTTCCTCCTCTTATAGGTTCAATTACAGGAGTAACATTTAAACTCTTCATTGCAGCTATTGCATTATCAATTAAATGCATACAAGGCTTAACATGTTCAGCCATATTCTTATATTGATCAGTAATTGTCAATTTAACAGTGCCTTCTCCATATTTTTCATTTAATAGCTTTTCAACTAACTTTAATGTAGCTTTCTTAGATTCAAGCTTACAAGCATCATGATCTCTTAATATATATCCTAATACAGCATGATCTGTATTTCCTCTAAAGCTTTCTAAATAATAGAATCCTTCATACCCTTCAGTATGTTCTGGCTTTTCACCTTGAGGTAACATTCTATCAAACTCAATACCTACATTTGTTGCGTTAATCATTGTATTCTTTGCTGATCCTGGATGAACTGAAACCCCATATATTTCTACTGTAGCTGCTGATGCATTAAAGTTTTCATAAGAAATTTCACCTTCAACTCCACCATCCATTGTATAAGCAAATTGCGCTCCAAAATTCTTTACATCAAATTTATTAGCTCCTCTTCCTATTTCTTCATCTGGTGTAAAGCCAATACATATCTTTCCATGTGGAATATTTTCTTTTATTATTCTTTCACAAGCTGTTAATATTTCTGCTATACCCGCCTTATCATCAGCCCCTAGAAGAGTGTTACCATCTGTTGTAATTAAAGTTCTTCCTTTTAAATTCTTCAAATGTGGAAATTTTTCTACTGATAAAACAGTTCCATTTAAAAGAGTTAAATCTTCTCCATTATAATTTTCAACTAATTGTGGATTTACATTTTCTCCTGGTGCTGCTGGTGCAGTATCCATATGAGCTATTAATCCTATACTATATTTATCTTCATAGCCTTTAGTTGCAGGAATAATTCCATAAACATAACAATTTTCATCTACTCTAACTTCTTGAATTCCTATTTCCTTCATTTCTTCAACTAAAATATTAGCTAAATCAAATTGTCTTTTAGTTGATGGTGTAGTTTCTGATTTAGGATCAGACGTTGTATATATTTTTGCGTATTTTATTAATCTTTCATAGGCTTGCATATTTTTATCTCCCTCTATATAAATTATTATATTATTTACATAATTCTATTATTGCTTGTGTAAATATTTTAGCGCTAAGTATAAGCTCATCTATAACTGCAAATTCATCATTTCCATGCATATTATTATCAGTTCCAGGCATTGTGCATCCAAATGCAACACCATTTTTTATGTGATGGACATAAGTCCCCCCACCAATTGCTATACATTCACCTTTTTTCCCACTATACATTTCGTAACATCTTAATAATGTTTGAACAAAATCAGAGTTTTCATCTACATAATGTCCTTCAAATACATTGCATGGTTCCAAAATTACTCCAATATTATTTAAATTTTTAGCAACTACATCTCTTAGATTTTCATCATTTGCACATAGAGGTGCTCTACAATCAAAAGTTCCTTTTAATCCTGTAGTAGTATACTCAAAAATAGTAAATGATAAAGTTAATTCTCCTGAAACTTCATCAGCCATCTTTACTCCAATAGCTTCACCTTTATAGTCACCATGTGGTAATAATTTATTAATTCCACATAATTTTTCAAATCCTTCACTATCAGCAAATGGCATTGAAGATAATAATGTTAAAATTCCAGTTAACGCATTGTTACCACCTTCTGGATAAGCTGCATGGGCCCCTTTTCCTTTTGCTTCAATGATACATTTATTATTTTCTTCATTAACAGTAAATTTTACTCCAATTTTATTTGTTACTGTATCACAATATTTCTCTACTTCATTCTTCTCTATTCCTTCAATTACTGCTGCTGCCTTATCTGGAATAACATTTACCTTAACCCCTGAATTTACTGATATAATTCTAGGAAGTGTTCTATCTTCCTTAAAATCAGCGATAAAGTTAGCTTTTAATCCACCTTTTTCAACATTAATAACTGGAAAGTCAGCATCTGGTGAAAAAGTCATAGGTGCTTCTTTTTCTATTTTATAATAATACTCGATATCAGAACTTCCGCATTCTTCATCAGTTCCTAATATAAGTCTAACATTTTTATTTAATGGTATATTTAAATCTTTAACTGCCTTTAATGCATATAATGCTACTATTGCTGGCCCCTTATCATCTGCAGAACCTCTTCCATACAATTTTCCATCTTTTATAATAGGTTCATAAGGCTCTGTAACTGTCCACTCATCTCCAGCTGGAACTACATCAAGATGTGCTAAAATATCTAATGCCTTTTCTTTATCATTAAAATCTACTGTTCCAACATAATTATCATAATTATTAGTTGCAAATCCCATGTTACTTGCAATATCTAATGCTTCCTTTAAAACCTTTACTACACCTTCACCAAAAGGCATTCCTTCTTTCGGCTCTTGTCTATCACTTTTTATTCTTATTACCTTGCATATATCTTCTAGCATTTCGTCTTTATGCAAGTTAAAATATTCTTCTATTTGTTTTTTATACATCATAGTCACCTACTTTTCAATTATGTTATTACTATATTATAACAATACATGCTACAACTGACAAAGACTAATTTATTACTAGCTAAGTATATTTACAAACAACGTTATTACTGCTGAATTAACAAAGTCTACAAACAATGCACCTACTATAGGTACAACGAAATATGGTGTTGGTGCAAATCCAAACTTTGTACTTAATGCATCCATATTAGCCACTGCATTAGGAGTTGCTCCCATTCCAAATCCACAGCTTGCTGATGCAAATACTGCAGCATCATAATCCCTACCCATTATCTTAAATGTAATGAAATATGCAAATACAGCCATAAGTACAGATTGAGCTATTAACATTACTACCAATGGTAATGCTAAATCAAATAATTCCCATAACTTTAATCCCATTAAAGCTATACATAAAAAATATCCTAAACTTATATTTCCTATTACTTCTATTTCTTTTTCTTCTATTTCTATTTTTCTTATATCACAGAAGTTTCTTATTACGGCAGCTGCAATCATAGCTCCTATATAAGAAGGAAATGTTAACCCTGTATCTTGAATAAATCCTGAAATCACAGAACCAATTCCCATTGATAGAAAAAGAAATGCAGATCCCTTCATAAGTCTTTTTTGACAAAGAACTGCCTGATTATCTTCATGAAAATCACTTAATGGAATAGATTTATCATGTGATTCTTTTGGTGTCTTTAATTTGTAGTTATCAATTAACCCTTTAGCTACAAATCCTCCAATAAAACTCCCCATAACTAATCCAAATGTTGCTGAAGCAAATGAAACTGTAGTAGCACCACTTACTCCCATTTCCTCTAACAAAGGTCCAAATGATCCTGCAGTCCCATGCCCACCAATCATAGATATTGAACCTGTACATAATCCTAAAAGTGGATTCAAATCAAATAATTTTGCAAGACTTGCCCCTACTATATCTTGAGAAATTACTAAAAGTATTGCTAATCCTAAAAACATAGCTACCTTAATTCCACCACTTTTTAAAACTTTAAAGCTTGCTGTAAAACCAACGCTAGCAAAAAAAGCCGTCATAAATAAATTTTGTAATGTTGTATCTAACATTATAGTTGCAATATTAGTTAGCTTTAATATTAGCATTACTATTGCAAAAACAAGTCCTCCAACAACAGGAGCTGGTATACAATACTTTGATAGAAACTTTATTTTAGTTCTTAGAAATTTTCCTAAATAATATACTACTGTTACTAGTGCCATAGTTTCAAAGATATTAAATTTAAGCTCCATTTTATCCCTCATTTCTTATTAAATTTTATCGTTTGTTAATTACTTCCCATTGTATTTTTCTATTTTACACCTTTTTTATTTTTTTGCAAATAAAGTAATGTTTTGTTAAATTATATACTTTTTTATCTACTTTTTATATTTTATTCTTTATTCTTGAATATTATAAATAGTTGTATGATAATTAAAGGAAACTCATCTTCATATGAAATCAGATGAGTACACTACTTTGTATAAGGAGTAAGATTTATGAAAAAAAATATTTCAAATAAAAAATTAACACTTATTTGCCCTGTTTGTGGTGAATCCATGCATGAATATGAATACGCTTATGATAATAAGGTTCATGGAAAGATTTATTTTAAGTGTGATTATTGTGGCCATAAAGAAAGTAAAATAATTTAATTCGACAATTTGTCCTCACATTTTTTTTGTTTATACATAAAGTGTATTGTAGATAATTTTTACGAAGGGATACACTATTATGTACTATCAAAGAATAGATAAATGTATAAACTGCAATGATTGCATAAACAATACATCTGATGTTGCTTGTAACATTGCTTGTGCTGATACCAAAAAAAACTGCTATGAATCATTTAAAGTTTTTTCTCCTATGACTTATGCTAAAGCATGCATTGTTCTACAACCCTATCAAAACTTATTTGATTTAAACTCAGCTTTTGATGCTGGAACAATATTTAAGGATCTTTATAGTCCTTATTGTGCAATTAAGTATTCTAAGGAGGAAGGACATGAATAAACATGAATGTTTAAACGCAATTAGAAAGCTACAATTTTTTGCATTAGATTTAAATCTATATTTAGATAACTTTCCTAATTGTAAAAATGCAACTGATGATTATAAAGTAATTTCCTCTAAGCTAAGAAAATTAATTTGGGATTATGAACAAGATTATGGTCCTTTAACTAACTTTGGCTCCTCTTATATTCAAAACCCTGATGCATGGATTGACAGTCCTTGGCCTTGGGAAAAAGAAAGTAATAAGGAGGAGTAAGTTTATGTGGTACTATGTAAAAACATTAGAATATCCTGTTAATTTAAAATGTTCTGATTTAAATATGGCAAAACTTTTAATAACTCAATATGGTGGTCCTGATGGAGAATTAGGAGCTGCACTTAGATATTTGAACCAAAGATATACAATGCCAACAAACAAATCAAAAGGTCTATTAACTGACATAGGAACAGAAGAAATGGCCCATGTAGAAATACTTGGAACCATGGTATATCAACTAATGAGCAATGCATCAATAGATGAAATTAAAGCTGCTGGTTTAGCAGGTCACTATGCTGACCACGGTAAAGCTCTTTTTTATACTGATGCTACCGGTAACCCTTGGACTGCAACTTATATTCAAGCCAAAGGTGATGTAATTGCTGATTTACATGAAGATATGGCTGCTGAACAAAAAGCTAGAGCAACTTATGAATGGCTATTAAACTTAACAGATGATGCTGAAATTAAAAAGATTTTAGGATTCTTAAGAGAAAGAGAAGTAGTCCATTATCAAAGATTTGGTGAAGCATTAAGAAACGTACAAGATAACGTTAAACCTAGTAATTTGAATTGTAAATAATAAAATAAAGCAGAGTTTTTTTTGAATTATCATTAATCAAAATAACTCTGCTTTTATTATATATTAATTTAATATTTCTTTTATAGCATGTACAACTCCACTTTCATCATTACTTTTTGCTCTAAATCTTGCTACCTTTTTTAAATCATCATGAGCATTTTCCATTGCATAACTATGATAAGCACTACTCATCATTTCTAAATCATTTAAGTAATCACCAAATACCATTGTTTCTTCATGCTTTATATTTAATAAGTCTTGAACTTCTTCTATTGCAACCCCCTTATTAATACCTTTTGCAGTTATATCAAGCCATATTTCCCCTGATACTGCAATTTGAGCTTTATCCCTAAAATCATCATAATACTTATTACTATTATTTTCTGAACCTGCAAAATCACAAATAGTAACCTTTAATATATCATCTTCAATTTTAGTTAAATCTGATACTATTTCATATCTTTCATAATATTTTTCTGTTTGCTCAATTAATCTTTTATCATCACTTTCAATATAAGCTGATTTTTTACCACAAAGTATTACATATGAATCTTTTATATTTCTCCCTACTTTGATTAGTTCTCTTGCAAGATTTAAATCTAATGCATTAACTACAAGTTCTTTTCCTTTATAAACCACAAATGTACCATTTTCAGCTATAAACATCATTTTATCTTCAATACCTTCAAATCTTTTTAAAAGATTATAGTATTGTCTTCCACTTGCAGCTGCAAATATTATTCCCTTTTCTTCTAATTTATTAAAAACTTCATAAAATCCATCTTGTATTTCATTTTTAGAATTTAACAATGTTCCATCCATATCTGTTGCTATTAATTTAATCATAACTACTCTCCCCATATTACTTATTTAATATATTACTTTTACATCATATTTGTCTAATTCTACTTTTACTGTATCATCTGGAGCTTTATCTGTAATTATATAATCTACATCTTCTAATGTTCCAAATTTGTGAGCTCCATCTTTATAAAATTTTTCATCATCCATAACAATATAATTTTTCTTACTATTTTTTAATATTTCCTTTTTAACAATTGATTCATCAAAATTAAAGTTACTTAAAAAGTTCTCTTCAATATTAACTCCACCAGCACCTACAAAAGCTTTATCTATATTAAAATGTTTTATTTGCTCCACAGTATAAGCTCCTACTGTTCCCCCTAACCTTTTATTAAACGTTCCTCCAACTGAAATAACTTCAATATTAGGTGAATAATTAAACTCCATTAAGATTCTATTCATATTTGTTATTACTGTTATATTTTTAGTTGTATTTCTTATCATTGATGCAATTGTTAAATTAGTACTTGATATATCTAAGAATATTACATCCTCTTCCTCTAAAATATCACAAACTACTTTAGCTATATGTTCTTTCCCTTCAATATTAACAAATACCCTTGATGTAGTATTTTCATTGTAAGCCCTACCTCTTTCTAGTATTGCTCCACCATAAGTTCTCTTTATTTTCCCTTCCTTTTCAAGCCTTTGTAAATCCTTACGTATCATACTTTCTGATACATTAAATTTTTCACTTAAATCTTTTACTAATACCTTTTTTTTATCTTGAATTATTTCTAATATTTTCTCTAACCTTTCTTCCATAAACATATATAAATACCCTCATTTCTTTATATATAATTTTAAATATCATTTATTTTTGTTTATTATCATTTATTCTCATTTATATGATATACCTTTTAATTTAAAATTTCAAGAATTTATTTCTCTCTTTACTTTTCCTCAATATTCCAATAAAATAATACATAGATATACGATGTATCGAATTCCAATGTATGGTGGTGAGAGTATGAAAATTAACAAAGAACTATTAAAAGGAAGTACAACAGTATTGATCTTAAGTATCCTTAATCGTAAAGATATGTACGGTTATGAAATGATTAAAGAAATAGATTTACGTTCTAAAGGTATTTTTTCATTTAAAGAAGGAACTCTTTATCCAATACTTCATAATTTAGAAAATGCAAATTATATTGAATCTTATTGGGATGATTCTAATAGTGGAAGAAAAAGAAAGTATTATAAAATAACTGATAACGGCAAAAAACTTCTTCTAGAAAAAGAATCTGAGTGGAAATTATTTAGTGAAACTGTAAATAGTGTTTTATGGGAGGGAAGTTTATGTCTAAAATAGAAAATAGTAAAATTATTAATTATATCAATGAAGTATGTAGTTTAGTAAAAAACAAAAAAGTTCATGCTGAAATTAGAGCAGAATTATTATGTCATATAAATGATACTATTGAAGATTATTTAGAAATAGGTATTCCTGAAGATAAAGCAATAGATAAGGCTTTAATACAAATGGGTAATGCTGAAATTATTGGCCATGACTTAAATAAAGCTCATAAATCAAATTCTGATTGGCTTCTTTTAATAATTACAACAGGATTAATATTCTTTGGATTTTTAACTACAGCTTTTATTCAATCAAATACTTCTAATGATGCTTATTATATAAATTATTTTAGTAAACTATTGGTCTTTTTAGGGATGTCAATTGTATTATCATTATGTATTTTAAAAGTAGACTATAGAAAACTCAAAAAATACTCTCTTACCTTTTATATATGTAGTATTGTTTTACTTTTGATTACATTAGCTTTTTCTATGCCTGTATATGGTATGAAACGTTACTTAATTATAGGTGCTTTTTCTCTTGACACTTTAGCAGTTACCCCTATTTTATTAATAATTTCTCTTGCTGGAATATTTGATAATTACAATTGGAATAATAAAAAATCATTATTTGAAGGTCTTACTTTATCATTCATTCCAGCAATACTATTTATATATTTACAATCATTATCTACAATAATAATATACTTAATTGCAGTTTTTACAATTATGCATTTATCAGGTTTTAAATTAAAATATTTAATTATTATTTCTGCTTCATTGGTTTCTATATTCTTGTTATGTATCTTTAAAACAGCCTATAGAATTGAAAGATTTTTTATATTTTTAAATCCTGCAAAAGATATAGATGGCCAAGGTTGGATTTATAATCAATTAAACACATTAAGAAATTCTGCTGAATTATTAGGTAATAATTCTAATATTAATATTTCTATCCTTCCTGATGCTAATATGGAGTTTGCACTTACATCAATAATATTTTCTTTTGGATGGATTGTTGGAATACTTGTTATAGCATTAGTTTTATCTTTTATTATAAGAATTGGGCTTATTTCTAGTAATACTAAAAATACCTATGGAAAATTATTAGTAAGTGGACTTTGCTCATTATTTGCAGTTCAATTTATATTAAATATTTTAGCTAATTTTTCTCTTTCTCCTATATTAGGAATAAACATGCCATTTATAAGCTATGGTGGAAGTCAATTAATTATAAATGTACTTGCTATTTCTATAATTAATAATGTTTACAAATTTAGAAATGTTTCTTCAACATTTACAAATTAACTTTAGATAAACTAAAACTTTATGATAAAAAGGGGACAACACTATGATAGGTATTTCATTTATCTTTTCAGTTATTTTATTTACTCTAATTTGGGTAATATTTAGAATTAAATTTTATATAAAAAACAAGCCTATAAATAAAATTAGAGAAGTATTTATAAACTTATTTTTCATTTATTTTTTAATATTAGTTAATTTAACAATGTTTAAATATGGAGAACTAATGCTAGATTTTGATACTAGGTTTTATATCAATTACATTCCATTTATAGAAACAATAAGAATGTTTAATAATGACTTTGCAGATATACACATAGCACTTTACAATGTCATAGGTAATATATTATTATTTATACCACTAGGATTTGGAATACCACTACTTTTCAATAAAAAGAATAAATTAAGTAAAATTATATTATATGGATTTACAGCTTCTTTAACTATAGAAGTTCTTCAACTTTTTACGCCTTATAATTTCACTGATATAGATGATATTATTTTTAATACATTGGGAACTATTTTAGGATTTATAATATTTAATATGGTTTATATATTATTTAAAAATACTAAAATTGGAGATTTTATTAAAAGTCTAAATAGCCACTTTGATGGTAATTTAATCCTAAAAACTATTAACCCCATAGCAACAATGATTTTACTCTTTGCACTTTTATCTTTTGGATTATTATATAATGAAACTATTGCTGATAATTCTTCAGATGATAAATTAGCAATTGAAGTCCTTGGAAATACTAGAGTTGAAGATTATAGAATATCAAGAGATTTTGAAAACTATAAATTTTTCCTATCTGATGATAATGAATTTATAGAGTTAAGAAATATTAAACGCATTTTAAATAATAGATGGTATTATGGAAAATTTAATACTAGCTTTGAAATTAAAAATGGTGATTATTCTATTATGACATTAAATGAAGATAAACTTATTTCAGGAGTTGTATTTGGAAAAAATAAAGATGCTCATATTATTGAGATCAATTTTAAGGGTGTAAAATATCTAGAAAATTTAATAGAAAACTCTTATTTTATAGTACCATTTCCTAACTTTGAAAAAGCAGATAATCTTACTGATTTCTATAACTTTTTTAGTGGTGAAGAATGTACCGACTTAGAAATTAAGTTTTATAATAAAGATGGAAATGAATGCTCAAACATGAAATTTGCTTAAGATAAAGATGATATATTTCCAACAGTTGATTTTTATCTATTGAATATAGTAGACCATTTATTATAAATTTAAAATGATTATATTGGCCGTTTGAATATCTTTAAATACATTTGTACTTTATCTGATAATATCATTAAGTAAAAAAGAGGAAGAAATAATTTTTATACAAATCAAAAAATTATCTCCTCCTCTTTTTTTAATACTAAGCTTCTTTAAGCTTATCTGTTTTTTCCTTAAGCTTGTTTGCCTCTTTTTCATCAACTTTTGAATTATAAAAAATTCCTAACACAACTATTATTGCACCTAAAAGTTTTTGCCATGAAAAGTCTCCCATGACAATTGCATCAATAACAATTGCACATAACATTTGTCCAGAAAACATTAATAATGTACTATACACAACAGGAATTTTTGGTATTACTATATTAGAAGTATAAACAACTATTACCCCCATAATTCCGCCAAAGAAAATATATAATGGCATTTTACTCATATCTAGAATAGATGGTGCTGAGGTACTACCCATACCTATTAAAATAAAAACTCCTCCAATAAGTCCACCTATATAATGAATTATTGTACTTTGAATTAATCCAATCTTCTTTCCAAGTGTAGAACTCACTATCATTGATAGTGTAGTTAATACCCCACCAAATACAGCTAATAAAATCATCAACATACTACTTTTCCTCCCTTATGCCACTGTCATAATAACTAGTCCAACTAAAACTATAAAAAAACCTACAAGTTTTTTAGGATTAAATTCATATTTAGTTAAACCAAATAATCCAAAATGGTCTACTAAGGATGAAAATACTAATTGTCCAAATACCGCAAGTGCTGTAGTTAAAGCAACACCTATACCTCCTATTGTAATTATGTTAACTAATGTAAGCATAACTCCAAAAATTCCACCTAAAAATAAATAAAATGGTATAGCTTCCTTTATTACTATTTTTTCTTTCTTAATTGCAGCAACTATAAGTATTGCAATTAAACCAACTGCATGAATAATTACTACAGAATATGTACTTCCAACATAACCTTCTAATCCACTATTAAAAGAAATCATGACAGAAATAAGTGCTCCAATGACTAACGCTAAAATATTATACATTTAAAATCCTCCAGTTAAATTTCTAGAAACATCTTATCAAATAGATATAAAAACAAAATAGGACATTTGTCCTATTTTGTTTTTAATAGTATACTCTTTTATATAAATTTAATAAATAATATGTATTATTTTGTCTATGCTTAAAGGAGAATCTATGAAAAAAATAACTAACAATGAGCTACTTATTTATTATGTTAATAAATACTCTTTATACTCCTACTTAAATAAAAATTTACTAAACTCTTTAGAAATACATACATTTAATAAAAATGAATTTCTTTGTTTACTAAATGACAAATTATCTTATATGTATTTTTTAGTAAAAGGAAAGTATAAAGTAACTACTTTGCTTTCAAGTGGCAAATCGTTACTCATATGCTTTAACACTCCTCTTTCTGTTATAGGTGATATTGAACTTATTGAAAATCCTTATGCTGACTGTAATGTTCAAGCTTTAGAACCGTGTATTTGCTTAGCGTTACCTATAAATATGATAAAAGAATACGGTTATAATGATCCAATATTTTTAAGATTTATAATCTCTTCCCTACAAAAAAAACTTAGGCAAAATTCAAGTTATATGAGCATTAACATGCTTTCTAAAATTGAAAATCGCTTTGCAAGCTATTTAGTTTCATCTATATACTCGAATAATTCTGGTGAAATATTAGTTGATATAGATGGTATTAATAATTTAGCTGAACTTTTAGGCTCCAGTTATCGCCATTTAAATAGAGTTATTAGAAATTTTTCTGACTTAAAAATCATAGAAAAAAATAAAAATATAATTAAAATTTTAAATTTAGAAAAGTTAACAATGTTAGCTCAAGATATTTATAAATATTAACTAAAAAGTTTTAAATATTAATTTGATAAGGCTAGTTAATCCTAAACCTAAGGAAATCCAGTTTTCCTATTACACCTTTAAATTTATTTGTATAAAAAGTAATGCTTTGTTAAAATATCTAAGTATTAAATTTCGGAGGCAAAAAACATGATGCAAAAATTATTAAGTAAAACTCGTCAAGCTATAAATGATTTTAATATGATAGAAGAAAATGATAAAATTGCAGTAGGATTATCTGGAGGGAAAGATAGTGTAACACTTCTTCATATCTTAAAAAATTATCAAAAATTTTCTCCAGTAAAATTTGAGCTTATTGCAATAACATTAAATCCTGGTGGAGTTGATAATGGACCTCTTCATGAATTATGTAAGAATTTAGAAGTTCCATTTTACGAAGTTCAAACAGATATTGCAAAAATAGTATTCGATATAAGAAATGAAAAGAACCCTTGCTCTTTATGTGCAAAACTAAGACGTGGTGCATTAAATGGTACTGCACAAGATCTTGGTTGTACTAAAGTTGCCTTAGGCCATCACAAAGATGATGCTGTTGAAACATTTGCAATGACAATGTTCTATGAAGGGCGAATTAACTGTTTTTCTCCAAAATCATATATGGAAAAATTTGATGTTACTATTATTAGACCAATGGTATATATAGATGAATATATGATTAAACGTGCTGTTAAAACTTATAATTATCCTATTATAAAAAATCCATGTCCTGCTGATGGACATACAAAAAGACAGGATATGAAAGAATTAATTAAAGATTTAAATAATACATTTCCTAATTTTAAAGAAAAATTATTTTCTGCACTTAACAATTCAGAACAACTTTTTATATGGGATAAAAATGAAATAGCTAAAATCAATTCTAAAGAATAAAGTTTTTACTTTTACATAAACTATCTTCGATTACTTATAGATTAAGGAGCGATTATATGTCAAGTTATACTGGTGTCGTAAAATGGTTTAATTCTGAAAAAGGTTATGGATTTATATCTGCTAATAATGGAAATGATATATTTGTTCATCATTCTCAATTAAAAGAAAATGGCCCTGATAGTGGATTACACGAAGGAGAAAACGTGTCATTTTCAATTGCAGATGGTGAAAAAGGACCTATGGCTATAAATGTTCATAAATTATAAAAAAATGGTAGAGATTTTATAAATCTCTACCATTTTTAATTATAAATAAACTTTTTCTTCTAATCCTGCTGATGTTAATGCAATTGTTAAATTTCCATTCTTACAACGTAATTCATCTATTAAATTCTTTTGGCTTACACCTTCTTTTAAATGAATTTTATAAGATATTTCGAATAATGCACCAAAATCTTTTGTTTTTACACTTTCAGTAGCCCAGTTAGTTGAATAACTATCTAAAATTTTATCAAAAACACCTTCATAGTTTAAATCTTCTGGTACTAATATTTTTAATCTCATATTTTTAGTCTTTGGAACTGCAAATTTTATTTTATCTAAAACAATCATAATTATGCATAAGATAACTGTTACTATAACACCATATCCTATATAACCCATACCACATGCAAGACCTACAGCTAAAGTAAAGAATATATAAGATATATCCTTAGGATCTCCAGGGGCACTTCTAAAACGAATTATTGAAAATGCACCTGCTAAACTAAATGCTCTTGCTACGTTATTACCTACTAAAAGAATTATTATTGAAATTATAACTGGTAACATTATTAATGTTATTGTAAATCCTGGGGTATACCCCTCTTTCTTATGAGTGTACATATAAGCTAAACTTATTAATAACCCTAATATTATTGATGATCCTATAACTAATAATGCATTTGCTAATGTAAATGATTCTCCCGTCGTTGATGATATTATCGTTTCTAACATATTTTTACTCTCCTCATTTCATTTTCTTTATTTTTATTTAAACAATACCTCATATACTCATTTCCATACTTTGAAAACTTTGTACTATATATAGATAAATCAGAAAAGATTTCTACTAACCATAAAGGAATTGCTCCTAATATTTTTACTTCCATTAAATATTGATTTGGTTCTAAAAGTTCATCACCAAAATTTCCTGCTTCTAATAACAAGTTATCTCTTCTTGTAATTATTTTAGAATCAAATGTTAATCTAAAGTCTTTATCAGTCTTACAAAAGAACGCTTTTCTACTATAACTTATATAAACTTTAGGTTTAACCTTATTATTTTCTAAATAATTTTCTATTTCATTTAATACTTGATTACTCATATAATCATCTTTTTCAGGTCTAATTCCTTTATTTAAGAAATCCTGAACTTCTCCTAGTGTTAAAACTACCCTTCTTTTATTTACTACACCATTTATTTTTTTCTTTATTTCTAAAAATACTTTATCCTCTTTACTAACTGGCGTTTTATAACTTCTTAATCTAAGCTTTTCTTTATAATAGGGTTTATTTATTGAATGTCTAATGACTTGATTATCAAAAGTATCATAATAAATATTATAAATACTATAGTTATTACCATTTTTACAATGCTCATCTGCATCCATATATTCACTTATTCTTTTTATAAGTTCATCATATTGACTTTGATTTAACAGATATTTTTTTTCGTATCTCTTAAATGATTTTATTGCCATAAAAGTACCTCCCAAAACGTATTATTTAAAATCCTTAATGTAATTATAAAATCCTAACCTTAAAAAAATCTTAAAATATTTTTATGTTTAAACTATTTTTTACAATTCTACTCTTGAATTTTACATTTTCCTTTATTTATATATAGGAAATAAATTTTTTAAGTAAAAATAAATAATTTCTATAAATAATTTTTTTGTGAAAGTTTAATAAGGAAAATTTAAATTTTTAAAGGCAACTCCTCCTCACTTAAGATTAATTTAAGGTTTTATTGTTAATATAATTTTGTAAGTATGATATTAAATTAAAAGTTAAGTAAATTTCTTGTGAATAGAAAATTGTTACTTAAGAAATTTTGGAGGAAATTATGAAGAAAAAGTTTATTATATTATTAACTGTTGTTACCTTATGTGCTAGTACAATAGCTTGCTCAAAAACATCAAATACAAATAACACTAATACTACTGCTCAAGAAACTACAAATACAGTTATAAATTCTGATTTAAAATTGGATGATGATATTGGCGAAGTTACTTGTAATATTAATTTAGATAGCTCAATTACTGTAAGCGGGACTGGTGCTACAGTATCTGATAATAAAGTAACTATTACATCCAGCGGAGTTTATGAAATAAGTGGTACATCTTCTAATTGCCAAATAATTGTTAATAGTGAATCTGAAGAAAATGTTTATTTAGTTCTTAACAATGTAAACTTAACTTATGAAAATAGTGCACCTATATATGTTCAAGCAGCTAAAAATGCAATATTAGTTTTGCCTGATGGTACAACTAATACTATAACTGATGGTGATTCATATACATTTGAAGATTCTACTACTGATGAACCAAATGCAACAATATTTAGTAAAGATGATTTAACTATTAGGGGAAATGGTACTTTAACAGTTAATGCTAATTATAATAATGGTATTACAAGTAAAGATGATTTAAAAATCACTGGCGGAAATATCACTATTACTTCTGCTGATGATGGGCTTATGGGTAAAGATTCTATTACTATAAAAGGTGGAAATATTACTATTAATGCTTCTGGTGATGGTTTAAAATCTACCAATAGTGAAGAAACTGAGAAAGGTTATATTGATATTCAAGGTGGTACACTAAATATCACTTCAACTAATGATGGAATACAAGCTGAGAGCAATGTAAATATATCTGATGGAACTATAAATATAACTACTGGTGGTGGTAGTGCAAATAGTAGTTCTAAAAATAATAATGATCAAAATCCATGGGGACAATGGGGAAATAGCTCTAGTAGTAGTTCAAGTACTAGTACTGATACTAGTAGCGCAAAAGCAATTAAAGCTGTTAATACAATAACTATAGATGGAGGTACTTTTACAATTGATTCTTCTGATGATTCAATTCACTCTAACAATAGCATTGTAATTAATGGTGGTACTATTGATATTTCTTCTGGTGATGATGGAATTCACTCTGACACAACTTTAGATATTAATGGTGGAGATATAAATATAAGTAAATCTTATGAAGGAATAGAAAGTACAACTATAAATATTAATGGTGGTAACATTCATTTAGTTGCTAGTGATGATGGCATAAATGCATCTGGTGGAAATGATTCATCTTCAACAAGCGGAAGACCTGGCCAAAATAACTTTTCTTCTGGAAATGGTCAAATAAACTTTAATGGTGGATATGTTTATATAGATGCGTCTGGTGATGGTATTGATGCTAATGGTTCAATCGAATTAAATGATGGTACAGTCATAGTAAATGGGCCACAAGATAATGGAAATGGTGCCTTAGATTATGATTCAACATTTAATATAAATGGTGGACTTCTAATTGCAGCCGGAAGTTCTGGAATGGCACAAAATCCAAGTACTTCTTCCACACAAAATTCAATTAATGTATATGTTAATGGAACAGCAAATAGCTTATTAACTATTAAAGCTGAATCTGGAGAAGAGATAATTTCATTTGCACCATCAAAGTCATATCAATCAGTTATTATTTCATCACCTGAATTAGAAACAGGTAAAACTTATAGTGCTTACTATGGAGGTACATCTACTGGTACATCTACTGATGGGTTATACACTGATGGTACTACTAGCGGCGGTACTGAAATTACTTCATTTACTCTTTCTAGTACTGTAAGTAATGTATCTCAAAGTGGTGTAACAACTGGTGGCAGTAATTCTGCTATGCCTGGTGCAGGAGGAAATATGACTAAACCTAATAGTGGAAGACGTTAATCTAATCTTTTTCCTATATAAGATAAAAAGGTGAAGCATTTAAATTTGCTTCACCTTTTAAAATTTCTATCTCCTAAAATTAATTTTATTACTTAGGATAAATTCTATTTTCACTCTAAATCATTACCATTTGAGTCCTTAATCTTATTAATATAGATTAAAATACATTCTATAAATCCCCATATTTCTGTAATAATCCAAGTAATTCCACCTGTAAAGTATCCTAGAATCCATAATGACAATTGTACTATTCCTATTTTTACATATCCTAAATAAAATCTATGAATTCCCATTCCACCTAAGAATAGTGCTAAAAATACTGCTATTAATTTACTTTTTGCATTTTCTCTTGCCACATATCTATTATCATTTAAGTTAGCTCCACAAAATTCACAACGCTCCAAATCATGCTTCTTTATTATCGAACCGCACTTGTAACAATAATTATCCCCTAATCCTTTTTCGGTACCACAATTTGTACACTTAGAACTTTCATTACTTATGAGTTGTCCACATTCTCTACAATACACAAGTTTCCTCCTATAAATTATTGTTATTAAAATATATAATAATTCATAGGATAAATATTCTTATTAATATATTAAAATTTTCATTTAAATACTGTTCTACCTTTTACTCAATACCACACATATAATTTTATTAATAAAACTTCTAATAATCACCATAATACTCTTCTAAAGTAATATTTTTCTCATATAACTCTGTAGCTAAATCAACCCCTAAATATCTAAGATGCCATGGTTCATAATTATATCCTGTTATATCCTCTTTCCCTTGTAAATATCTAATTATAAATCCATACTTATGAGCATTTTCCTTAACCCATTTTCCTTCTTTCGTATTACCAAAATCAACTGATAATGTACCGTTATATTTAGCTAATGTTATATCCATAGCTAATCCTAACTGATGCTCACTAGCACCTGCTGGAGCTGAATATCCACTATAAGGATTATATATACTCTTTTGATAACTATAAGATCTATATCCCGATACAGCATATAAATAATAGTTTTCATCTTCAGCGGCTTTAAATAATTCCTCTAATGCACTTGCTGCTTCTTTTCTCATATATAATCTATTGCTACTGTTAACCGCTCTTACATCTGGTAGCACTAAATCTGTAGGTTTATAATCAGATGACAATGTACTTTTTCTATTTACACAAACAGTTAAACTGCTTGGATCAAAAATTCCCTGTGCTACAACTTTATCTGTAGGCTCGACTATTATCTCCTCACTTGTTATCACTCTGCTAATCTCATTACCATCTTCATATGTTATTGTATAGATGATTTTTTTCTCTCCTTCTACCCCCTCTGAAATAATCCTAGTTTCCCCAACTTTAGTTTTATAGTCATCAACAACTATTTCATTAAAAGCTATTTTCTCAATTACCTCATTCTCTTTTGTTTCAACTCTATTAATTACTATTACTTGATTATTTTTAATTTTATCATCAATATCATAATTTAATTTATCATTAACATCTAATTCAATATTAGCTTCTTCTATTGCTTGTCCAACATTATCTTCCTTTGTTTTGCTTTCTATGACCTTACCATCTACTTGTATAATTATTTTCTTAGGTCTGCTTCCTATCAACAAACCTGTTCCAGCACTTACCAAAACAACTATTATAATACTACTTATTATTTTTTTCTTCATTTTCATCTCCACTAAGTAACGTATATTTTTATTAACCTTCTTCTTGATTATAATATATTTTTCGAGTTTTTATAATATATTGCAAAAAAATAGAGCCATATTCTATATAATATAGCCCCATTTCCCTAAATAATACTATTTTGCTATCTTGCTTATTTCCTTATCTAAAACATCCATTCCATATTCAGCTTGTTCTATTGTCATAACTAATGGTGGTAAAAATCTAATAACATTTCCTAATAACCCTGCATTTATTAATATAATTCCCTCTTCAAAACAACTATTTATTATTTCCTTAACCATTTCTGGTGCTGGTTCCTTTGTCTCTCTATCTTTCACAAACTCTAATCCTATCATTGAACCAAGTCCTCTGACTTCGCCAATCACTTGATATTTTTCTTTCATTTCATTTAATCTTCCCATTATATATTCCCCAAGCTTAAATGATTTTTCACATAAATTTTCTTTCTCTATTTTTTCTATAACCTTTAATGCTGCCACACAAGCAAGCGGACTACCTCCATATGTGCCTCCAATACCACCAACACAAGCTGAATCCATTATTTCTTTTCTACCAACAACTGCACTTAATGGAACCCCTGCTGCTATTGATTTAGACATAGTAACTATATCCGGTGTAATTCCATAATGCTCATAGGCAAACATTTTACCAGTCCTTGCAAATCCAGCTTGTACTTCATCAACAATAAATACTATTCCATTATCATTACATATTTTTTGTAATCCTTGCATATACTTTTCAGATGGTACTACAAATCCACCTTCACCTTGAAGAGGCTCAACTATCAAACATGCAATTTGCTCAGCTGCAATAGTAGTTTTAAGCATTGTTCTTAGCTTTTCTAAACACTCTTCTGCATAATCATCTTCTGATACACCTTTAGGTGCTCTATAGGTATATGGGTAATCAAACTTATACGTATCCGGTGCATATGGACCAAATCCATTTTTATATGGTTTATATTTACTTGTTATAGACATTGTCATAAGAGTTCTTCCATGAAATGAACCATTTGCTGATAATATTCCATGTCTCTTTGTATAAGCTTTTGCAACCTTTATTGCATTTTCTAACGCCTCAGCTCCACTATTAGCAAGCATTACTTTTTTCTCATAATCACCTGTTACTATTTCAGTTAACTTCTTAGATAATTCTACATAAGGTGAATAAGTTGCCACATGAAAGCAAGGATGTATATATTTTTCTACTTGCGCTTTTACAGCTGCTATAATTTCATCATCACAATGACCTACATTTTGCACACCTATACCTGCTGCAAAGTCTAATAAAACATTACCATCAACATCTTTTACTAAAGCTCCCTTAGCTTCTTCTATTGCAATGGTTGTTGCCATTGACACACCATTTGCTACATATTTTTTTCTACCTTCAATTATTTCTAATGATTTCGGCCCTGGTATAGCTGTTACTAATTTTACATTTTTCTCATTAATCATAATTACACCTCAAAACTTTTATTTTTTTATATTAATTATTTTTTACTTATTTACCTTTAATTTTTAACTTATATTCTATCAATAATCTCTTCTTCCATTACTTCTTCCTTAAAGAATTTCTCTTCTAGCTGCTTTTCATATTTATTTGCAACCTTTGCCCAAACAAAGAATACTGATCCAAGAACTGTCCAAGCTATTAAAATTCCCCATTCATATGGCCATACTAATGCTGCAGGAGACCCTGGTAAATACATTATTGCTAAAACAACACACATTATTACTGCAATAGTTCCTACAAGCTTTCCATGTTTAACTTTATATGGCCTACTCATTTCTGGCTCTTTTTTCCTTAATACTAAAAATGAAATTGAAACAATTAAGTAAGCAACTACTATTGTTAATCCACCCGCATCTGATAACCATACAAGCATTTTTCTTCCTAAAAATGGTGCCAATGATGAAATTACGCCAACTAAAATAACTGCATTACATGGTGTTTTATATTTGGGATGAAGCCTTGCTAAAAAACTTGGAAGCATTCCAGATTCAGCCATAGAATAAATTGCTCTACTTCCTCCAACATAAAATGAATTCCAACTAGTCAAAATACCTGCAATTCCACCTATAATTAAGACTTTTGATGCTATTGGGCTATTGAAAAATACATTTGCCATTGCATCTGCTGTTACTAACTCTGAAGTTTCTATTTGAGTTGAGGACATTGCTAAAGAAACCCCACCTATTATTGCCACATACCAAACAACAGCCATAACTACTGATAATATAAGTATTTGTCCAATCTTTTTAAAAGGAATATTCATTTCTTCAGCAGCTTGTGGTATAACATCAAATCCAACATACATAAATGGTGTCATTACAGCTACAGCTATAATTCCATTAACTCCATCTTTAAATAATGGTTGTACATTTGATACCTCTCCATTAAATAGTGATCCTGTTATAAGTGATAATCCTATAATTGCTATAACTATTGTTAATATTCCTTGAAACCTAGCTGCTGTTTTAACTCCAAAATAATTTACTGCAGCAATTAAAATTGAACTTATTACTCCAACAAGAAGCCAAGTCAAATATATATCAAATCCTGCTACTGAATACAAATGAACCTTCATATAACTTGGAAATAAATACTGCATTACTGTTGGGAAAGCAACAGCTTCAAATGCTACAACTGATATATATCCAAGTACTATCGCCCAAGTACAAATAAATGATGCATTTCTTCCAAGTGCTCTATAACTAAATACATGCTCACCACCACACTTTGGCATTGCTGCTGTTAATTCAGCATAGGTTAATCCAACAAATAAAACCATCAATCCACCAAGTGTAAAAGCTATCATTGCTCCAACCGTTCCAGCTTTTAATATCCACTCTCCAGATAAAACAACCCACCCCCATCCAATCATTGCACCAAATGCTAATACAAAAACATCCTTCTTATTTAATACTCTTTCAAACTTATCTTCTTTTGGCATATATTAAATCTCCCCCTTAATAAAAATAGTGCCTTTCACTCAAACATTATCCTAAATATCTTTAGAATTGCATTGTGAAAGACACCCTTGTCTTTTTATATTTCTTAAATTTATTATTTACTAAGCAAAAAGCGCCTATAGATTTCATTAATCTATAAACGCCTTTGTTTATTTGCTAATTAATTTATACTTTTATTATAGTTAATATAGTGTATTATTGCTATGTCTAAACTATCTAATATTTTTGTCCATAAACACCAAACTTATTTATTAATCACTTATGAATATAGCTTTATAATTTTGCCAATTTCTATTGCCATTTTCAATTTATTGCAATCATTAAAATTTCTTAAATCACACTCTAATAATTCTTCAACTTTTTTTATTCTGTACTTTAACGTATTTCTATGAAGAAATAACTTTTCTGCTGTACTAGTTACATTACAATCCTCATTAAAATATGTTTCTAATATTTTAATGTTATTAACCTCTTTAATTTTCTTATCATTTTCTAATATTGGTCCTAAAGTTCCATAATAAAAATTTTCTAAAACTGCCTTGTCTTCTATATTAAATAATAACTTATAAACTCCAATTTCATCATACTTTTTAATTTTACTATCATATCCATTACATTTTAAATACTTAATTGATAACTCAGCTTCCTTTAAAGAACTTTTCATCATGTTTAAATTTTCATAACTACTTCCAATTCCTATACTTACTGAAATATTATCCATCTCTTTTCTTAATGTTTCTTGTATTTCTATTAATATCTTTTCTATCCTATTCATATAATTTTTATCATCTTTTAAAAATAGTATAAGCGCATCATCTTTGTCTATAATAGGTACTTTAAATCCATGTTTCTTTAAAACATAATCTACTATTCTCTTAAATATTACTTTAACTTTAATTACTCCAGCTTCATCAAATATATTTCTTTCCTCTAAATACAATTGAAATTTATCTATATCAATTACACATATTGCACATTTCCCATCTAAATCATATCCAAAATACGTCATCTTCTTTCTAGCATCACCTGTGACGTCTCCATCACTAAATAACATATTACTTAGAAAATTGGTTAATGATCCTTCTTCTACAGTTGATAAAATAATCTTATTTGTAATTTCTTTTGATATATCTATAAGCTTTACATTCCATGGTATAGTCATTACAGGTATTTTTAAATCATTTGCCACATCAATAGCTTCTTTTGGGATGTTATCTATATATGGCCCTATATTAACTAATAATCCTGATGCATTTTTTTCGGAAATACCTTCTACAATTCTTGCTATATATGATAAATTTCCTTTCATTTTAGAACCAGTTATAAAAACTAATTCACCGCCTTGAAGCCATTGTATTCCCTCTAAAAGATCTTCAAAGCATTCTGCAACATATACCCATTCAACTTGTTTTTCTATTCCCTCATCTCCTGCTACTATTTTCATACTAGTAAGAGAATCTAATTTAAAAATATCTTTTATTGTAATAGCCATAACTCCATTCCCCTTTCTAAAAAGTGCACAGCACTCTTTTTTAGTTAAGAAATAACTCCAAACTCTTAACTATTCAACCTGTATTATAGTGAATTCTAGCTTTTCTGGGCAATCGGGGCATTGAAATGTTAATTCATCAAATCCCATTTGCTCAGCTGTTACTCTCTTTCTTGCTGCATAAATAAAGGGATAAAATGCATTAATTGCTGTTAAACATACATTAGTGGATTTCTCTTTATCTAGTAATGCTCCATCAATATAGATTTCATCTCCTGTCTTATATAAATCACATTTAGAACTTTTCACTACTAGTTTAATTTTATATTCTTTAAAATCACTCATTTTTATATCTCCTCTTTACTATTGACAATCTATTTATATTAATTTTCCAATCTATATTGATTCATTATATATTTCACTTACTTCTTCTTTAGTAAATATTTTTGAGTGATTTTCCATACTAGGTTTAGATACTTTAAAGCAATTTTCAGTCATCCAACTTATATCTTCTTTTCTAATTCCTAAATCACCTAATTTAACTTTTAAATCTATTTTATCTAAAAAGTTTTCAATAGCTTGTCTACAGTCTTCTGCTGAACTTCCACCTAATATCTTAGAAATCTCCCCATACTTATATACATCACTTCTCCATGATTTTTCTGTTATTATAGGAGTTAATGCTGCTAACCCCTTTCCATGTACAATATCTCTAAGTCCACTAGCGGGATGTTCCATTCCATGTGCTGCAGTTACACCTGCAACTCCAATAACCATTCCACCCAAAGTACTTCCCAAAGTAACAGCTTCCCAAGCATCAAAATCGTTATAATCCACATAAACTTTTGGTAAATTTTCTGCTATTAACTTCATTGCATATAAAGCTTGTATCTCAACTAAAGGATTCGTAATTTTAGAAAGATACGCCTCCATATTATGAGCTAAAGCATCAAATCCAACACTTGCAAGTACTGACTTTGGCATTGTTGTCATAAGCTCAGGATCTATAATAGAAGCCTTTGCAATTATTAAATTATCTCTTAAAGATTTTTTATCTTTTGTATCAACATTAGTTATTACTGAAAAAGCATTTCCTTCACTACCTGTTCCACAAGTAGTAGGTACTAACAATATCGGAAGGGAATTCTCACCTTTTTTAATACCATAAATATAATCTTCAATATTTCCTGGATTTTTAGCACAAAATGCTATACTTTTAGCAGCATCCATTATGCTACCCCCTCCTAAGCCTAAAACAACATTACAATTAGTTTCATGTATTGCTGATACTCCTTCATATATGGTTGTACTTAAAGGATTTTGAGTAACTTTATCAAAAATTTCATATTCAATATTTTCACCATTTAAAACGTCTATAACCTTATAAAGTAATCCACTTTTTTTAGTACTATTTCTACCTGTCACTATAAGTACTTTATTACCATACTTTTTTACTTCTTTTCCTATTTCACTGCTTCTTCCTCTTCCAAACATTAAATTTACAGGCAAATTATAATTAAAATTCATCTTCCCATCCCCTTATATTTATTAAAAATATTAAACTTCTATAAAACAAAAAAAGATGCCTTTATTATGAAATAAAGACATCTTTGTCTAACTTAAATTATATCAATATATAATATTTTATTATATAACTATCTAGAACAATCTTTTTGTCCACGCTGACAAAAAAATTATTTGATTTTTTCTCCACAATATGGACAATATTCAAAATCTTTTTCTAATTCCCTATTACATTTTTGACATCGTTTTTTTAAATAATTATTATTTATATTATTATCTTTTAAATCCCAATATGAAATTTCTATATCTTCCCCTCTTTCAATAGCCTTTCCTTTTTCTTTTGGAATACTAAAAGAAGAGTTACATCCATTACAAATCACATAATACTCTTCATTCCATTTAAATATTGGTATAAAGAAAAAATGAAAGAAAGTATAATATTTTACTAGACTTGCTCCATTAGAAATATTGCAATTTTTACAGCTGAAACTATTTAATACTTTAATCTCCTTAAACTTATTATCTATGCCAAATATGCCTATAAAAAACATAAAATACCCCTTCTTTAATTTTCTACTCCTAACAATTATTAATTGAATTTTATTACTATACTTTTCTTTACATTATAACCTAATTTTAATTTATATTAAATACAAATATTAATTATTATATACTAATATTTGTATTGCAATTTATTTTGTTTTATAATTACTAAATAAGAACTTATTGAAAGGAGCTACTTTATGCCTAGTTTAATTTTAGAAGGTGGAACTCTTAGACCAATTTTTAGTGCTGGAGTTATGGATGCATTACTTGACAATAATATTACATTTCCTTATTGCATAGGTGTATCTGCTGGAATAACTAACGGAATCTCTTATATCTCTCAACAAAGAGGACGTAACCTTGAAGTAGTTACTAAATATAGAAATGATAAACGTTATTTAGGTTATAGGAATTTCTTGAAATGTAAAAGTTTATTTGGACTTGATTTTGTTTTTGATGAAATACCAAATAAATTAATTCCTTTTGATATGGATACATATAAGAAATATCCAGGTAAGGTTTTAGTGGGAGTTACTAATGCTAAAACAGGTAAAACTGAATACTTAGATGGTAAAAATTTAGATGATAAAGCTACTATGTTAAGAGCAACATGCGCTTTACCTATATTTTTCCCAGTAATTAAGCTTAATGGTAATGAATATTATGATGGAGGAATTTGTGATCCAATTCCGATAAAAAAGGCAATCGAAGATGGTAATGATAAACATTTAATAATTTTAACTCAACCTAAAGGTTATAAAAAAGAATTAAGCAAAAAGAATGTTCTTGTAGCAAAATTGCTTAATAATAAATATCCAAACTTAAAAGATGCTTTATTAAACCGTCATGATAGTTATAATGAAACAGTAAGATTTTGTGAAGAGCTTGAAAAACAAGGAAAGGCACTTATTTTAAGACCTGAATTCTCATTAGAAAGCTTTGAAAAAGATGTTGATAAACTTAAGGCTAACTATAATCATGGTTATGACTTAGCTACTAAAAGAATTAATGACATAAAAAAATTATTTACTTAAAAATAAGGCTATGCTTTATAAAAAATAAAGTATAGCCGAGGATATCTAAAAATTTGTGTAAAATATAAATATAATAAAATGTATAACTGGAAATTTTATTTCCAGTTATATTTT
>NZ_JAASHD010000030.1:0-47875 GCF_019734375.1 Clostridium sp. K04 | reverse complement strand
TACCTTTATTTAACCTGCAAAAATCAATTTTATTGTAGGTTTGTTTACCATACAATAAAAAATTCAAACTTATATAAATTTCAAAGAGCGAGCAATTCTATGAAAAATCAAGCTATTTTTTCATATCAACTTAACAGATTCAGAATCCTTTCTAAACTATATGTCAAATCTGTGGTATTCTAAATACATCAAAAAAGGAACTACTTAAAAAGTAGTCCCTTAAACTTAACAGAATTATCTTCTATTTTGTTGTTCTTTTTTAGCTCTTCTACAAGCAACACATCTTGTTGGTTCATTAGTGAATCCTTTTTCTTTGTAGAATTCTTGTTCTCCAGTAGTGAATACGAATTCAGAACCACAATCTCTGCATACTAAAGTCTTATCAGTCATATAAATTTCCTCCTTTTCAAAGACAAATACATTTAATAATATAAGCTTCTAAGTAAGTAGAAATTTACATACATATATATATTAAAATCTTTATTTTTTTGGCTATGTTTATTATTTTATCATAATAAATTAAAGTTGCAAGAGTTTTTTATTTATTATTTGAAAATACATCTAAATGTCCATCTAAAAACTCATTAGCCTCTTCAATACTCATCCCTTTAACTTCAGATATTTCTTGAACTACAAAGCCTCTCGTTGAATTTAATGTTTGACTTTCACTTGAATTTGCATTTCCACAGTTTTTAACTTGTGTTAAGTTACAAACTACACTTAAATAATCATCGAAAGTTCCATTTTTAACTTTCTTACTATTATTTTCTTCTCTTTCTCTTTTAACAGATTTTTGTAGATTATCAACTTCTTCAGTATAATTAACTATATCTTTAAGACTATTATCAATTTCCTCTGAATCACTAACTAATCTAATATTAGCATTTTCAAATCTACTAGCTGGTAATTTTAACTTCATTGTACTATTTACTATGTCTATTTCGTAAAAGTTTTGTTTCTCACCTTTAAACTCTCTTTCTTCAATACATGAAATAATACCAACACCTTGACCTGGGTAAACAATTTTATCACCTACATTGAACATATAATTACCTCCTTATATGTTTATCATTATATTATATCATACTTTTACAATTTAAAGTTGATTTTTTCATAATTTTATGTATACCAATTATTGGATTAATATATTTATATAAAATAAAAAATTAATCCTGAAAATAATATTTTATCTACAAGATTAATTTCCTCCCTATTTTTTTAATTACGTACCACAATATGTTTTATAAGGACAAGATGGCACTTCTGGTATTTTTGAGTACTCTTCACTTATATTTGAATAATCATAAGGATTCTTAAGAGCTTCTAAAAACTTATTTATAACACTATAGTCATTATTATTTACTGCAGCTTTTATTGCATTCTCTACAATATAATTTCTTGGTATTACTGTTGGATTGTTTGATTGCATAAGTTTTTTAATTTCATCTCTAGATTTATTTTGTTTAGCTAATCTAGCTTGCCATGATTCATACCACTTTTTAAAATCATCACTTTTAAAAATACTCATTTCTTCTAAATTACCTAATGTTAAGTTTAAAAAAGTATTTGTATAATCAGCTTTAAATTTATTCATTATAATTAAAAGTGATAAAATTAAATTTTCATCTTCCTCTTCTTTATTAAATAACCCAAGCTTTGCTCTCATTCCATTAAAATAATACTCATTATATAATTTTCCATAGTTTGATAATGCCTCTTCAGCTATTTTAATTGCATTATCTATATCATCATCTAGTAATGGTAGTAAACTTTCCGCAAATCTAGTTAAGTTCCAAACACCAATTTTAGGCTGATTTCCATAAGCATATCTTCCATTAATATCAATAGAACTAAATACTGTATTTATATCATATGAATCCATAAATGCACATGGACCATAATCTATAGTTTCTCCACTAATTGTCATATTATCAGTATTCATAACACCATGAATAAATCCAACTAGCTGCCATTTTGAAATAAGTTTTGCTTGATTATTTATAACCTCTTTTAGAAGATATAAGTAAGGATTTCCTTCATAGGTATCTTTTTTAAAGTGTCTATTTAAAGTATAATCTGCTAGTTTTTTAAGATCTTCAACATCTCCAAAATTTCTTGCAAATTGAAATGTTCCAACTCGTATATGACTTTTTGCTATACGTACTAATAATGCACCTTCTAAAATTTCTTCTCTTATTACATTTTCACCAGTAGAAATAACTGCTAAACTACGGGTTGTTGGAATTTTAAGCCCATACATACCTTCGCTTATTATATATTCTCTAAGCATTGGCCCTAAAGCTGCTTTTCCATCTCCACCTCTTGAATATTTAGTTTTTCCTGCTCCTTTAAGTTGAATATCAAATCTTTGTCCATTTCTTGATATAAATTCACCTAAAAGTATAGCTCTACCATCTCCAAGCATTGTAAAGTGTCCAAATTGATGACCTGCATAGGCTTGTGCTATTGGTGTACTTCCTTCTAAAAGTTTATTTCCTACTAAATACTGTATTCCTTCATCACTATTTAAAAACTTTAAATCTAATCCTAAATCTTCTGCTAACTCTTTATTAAATTCTACTAATTTAGGATTTAATATTTTTTCAGGAATTTCTTTTGAATAAAATATATTTGGCAATTCACAGTATGTATTTTCTAATTTTAAGTTTTTATTATCCTGTATCATTATATCTCCTTTTTTATTTTTTTTATTTTATCATTATTTAATATTAGTATTTTGTATTATCTTAATATATATTCATTAGTTTATACAGTAGCTATATTTACTAATTTACTAATACTTAGATGATATAAAATACATTAAAATGACATTTAATATAAATTAAGGGACAGTAGGTATATTGCTATGAAAGCAACTCTATCTACTGTCCCAAAAAGCCACCGACTTAGCTAGTGGAAATTTATTTTTTATCCATATATATATTATCTACTTATTTTTACACCCAAATTGCAAATATCTTTTTACTATCAACCATTATTGTTTCACTTTTATATTCTTTCGTCTTATTAAAGTTATAAATAATAAGATAGCCACAATCTAATTCATTAATCTCTAAATAATCACTTAACTGTTTAAGACCTTTTTTGTGATATTCCTCACCTCTCCAAATCTTAAGCTCTACTAAATACTTTTCTTTTAAATAAGTAATTACAACGTCTAATCTCTTTTCTTCTGAAATTTGTACTTCTTTAAAGTCAAAACCAACTCCATTTATTATTGGTTTTATAAATGCTAAGAATAGAAGTCTACCTTCTCTTTCTATAAATTTAGAATCAATAGAACTATATTGTTCCTTAATAAACTGTTGGAATCTTAGAAGAATCTTTTTAAAATCTAACCCTGTAGAAGTTATAAAGTTTTCCTTAAAATTATAAGAACTCATATCAACTTTATTTTCCAACTTAGAAGAATAATAATTATATAATCTTTGTTCAAATATTCTATTTGATATTTTCACTTTTCCGTCCTTATTTATAAAATATCCAAATACATTTCCTAAATTAATTATAGGATTATCAAGATTAAAACTCTTTTCTTCTCCATTCATTATTAGATCAAATATATAGTCTTTTAACTCTTCATTATTTTCAACATTTTTTATTAAATCTTCAAACAAAGTATTACGCTCTGATAATAAGATTTTATTTGCCTTAATTATATATTCTTCTGTCCATTCTAAATTTTCTTTGTTAAGTTTTTCATCAATTATCTTGCATATTCTAGTAACTAAAAAAGGGTACCCACTTGTATATCTATATAATAACTGTGCTATATTTCTTGTATTCATAATTACATTTTTCTCTGAAGAATACTCTTTTAACATAGATTCTATTTCTTTCTCATTAAATTTCATATCTATGTCAAAATCAACCGCTATGTTCCAAGGACTATTATATTTCTTTTCATCTTCATTTCTAAATTTTAGTTTTAAATTTCTTATATCATATACTCCAGCTAAAATTACACTACTAAAAGTTTTATCTTTTCCTTGTTGCCTTAACAAATACTTATTTCTAAGCATTCCTAAAAAGCTCAAAAATAACTGATTATTATAGCTCTTATCTACTTCATCAATAAATAAAATAACATCTTTCTTACTATCTCTAACAAACCTTGTTATAAGCTTAGATAAGTCTCTTAAATTATCAATATCATTTTCATATCCTAATAACCTTTTACTTTCTTCTTCGTTTGTAAATTCCAAGCTTTCTGCCATTAATTCTATAAATACCTTAGAAAATGTTTTTTCTTTAAGAAAGACTTCATCCCCTATCCCTTCAAAACTCATGCTTACTACCAAGTAATCATTTTTCAGTCTCTGTTCTAACATATACATAGTTGTAGTTTTTCCATACTGTCTTGGTCTATTTATAATAAAGTAATCTTTTTCTTTTATCAGTTCTATAATTTTATCAAGTTTATCTGTTATATCAACCATATAATGCATAGTTGGTATACATACACCAGTAGTATTGAATCTTTTTTTCATTAATATCGCCTCCTTTTTAAATAACATATATAAGATTATGTTAATTAATATTTTCTACAATCAAACCTTGCTATATCTATATCATCTTAAAATACATTTTTTCTCAAATGTAATTTTGTATAACTTTTTCCTTACAAATCATATCTTAAAAGAACATTCTTATTCATAATTTTATATTATTACTAAAAAAATAACTAGACTCAAACTAAATAAAATTTTATATAATTATCAAAAACATATAAACAATTTTCCTAACGTTTATTAATCTATATAATCCTCAATATTAATACCATTTCTCTTCAATTTCTCACTATAAGAACAATGATTATTATAATAATTCATCCACATATCACCAGTATCCAAAAAGCGTCCAATGCCATTAGGCTTGTTCAAAAAATTCACCAAACTCCATCTATAATCATAAAAATAATCACTTTCAAATACCAATCCATAATTATTTATAGCATTAACAATTTCATCTACAGAATAAAATTTCAGAGCATTATCCATAGCCCCCTTAACTTTAGAGTCTAAACTCCCTATATTAGCTATACCTTTGTCATTCCAAGTATTTAAAATATATATATATAATTTATTATTTATATTATTATTAATATTATTATTATTATTATCATAACAACTAGTATCATTTGGGTATCTACCTCTGCTAAACCCTTTATTTTCAACACTTTCGTTCAAAATAGCACCTGGTGTTTTAAGGATACTAGTATCATAATAATCACCACTACCAGTACCTCTAGAGATACCAGTACTAGTATCATTTATATAACCAGTACTAGTATCACTTACATAACTACTACTAGTGACATTTTTATTACCTGTATCTATTTTATTACAGGTACCTATACTCCCAAATACCCTGGTACCATTCCCTATTTCACCCCTAGTTGTTATTCCACAACTCAAACAATCGTTACTATTAGAATTCATAGTATCGTTATTTTCAATTATTTCATTAGAAACAATTTCATCATTTATCATATAATCCTTAACTATTTTATAACTGCTAACCCTTCCTTTAGTTTTAATAATTTCTATATAACACTTTTCTTCTAATGCTCTTAATATATTTGAGATTTTTACTTTTCTTTTTGTTTGAAATTTATCCATTAAATATTTTAATGGAACAGTTACTATATTTTCTTCTGTCTTTAATGTGTCAAATAAAATTAACATATACCCCTCATTTATATTTATCTCTTTATCATTTAAAATTTTCCCTACACAATTATCCATAGTACAGCCCCCTTAAATGGCAAATATTTATATATGTATCTATATTTTACACTATCAATGTTGCAATAATATTGCATTTTGCACCTAAAACAAAAAAATTTTGTTAAATTTCGCAACATCTATCATATTTCATTATTTATATTGTCTTATGCATAAATTTTTAATTAAAATCAGTTCCTTATTATTGTTTTTATAATTAATACCTATTTAATAGTATATTGTTTACGTATAAGCTCTAGCTTTCCCTCCATATAATTAACTTAAAACAAAAAAAACATTCTAGTAGATATGAAATGTCTACCTACTAGAATGTTTTTCACTAATACGAATTATTTATTATTTTAACACTTTTAATTATTTTAACTTACAATAAATTTCATCGCTAACAGCTTCAAGCCATTCATTACTTGCACCTTCTGCTGGTATCTCAATAGCTAGATGACAGAACCAACTGTCTGCTGCTGCACCATGCCAATGCTTAACTTCAGCTGGAATATTAACAACATCCCCTGCTTTTAATTCTCTAGCTTCTTCTCCCCATACTTGATAATATCCTCTTCCCCCAGTAACAAGTAAAATCTGTCCACCCTTATGATGAATATGCCAATTATTACGACATCCTGGTTCAAAAGTTACATTACCAATACTAACTCCTTCAGTTGTTAACATATTTAAATGTGCATTTCCTATAAAATACTTAGAAAACATTTCTGGTAATGGTTCTCCCATTTTAAATACACTTAAATTCTTATTATCACTCATCTTAAACCTCCCTTTAATACCTATTTAATAAATTCTTTTGCTGCTGCATCAACACATTTTAATGCATTTAATGAGCGTGGATAACCAATGTACGGTAAACATTGTGAAATAATCTTAATTAAAAACTCCTTGTCATTTCCAATTTTCATATTTGCAGCAGCATGTGAAGTCAATTGTGGTTCACACCCACCTTGTGCTGATAAGAAACAAAATGTAATCATTTCTCTTTGCTTATAATCAAGCCCTCTACGAGTGTAGTAATCTCCAAAGCAGTTAGCCGCTAACCAATAATTAATATGACGTTTTTCCTCTTGTCCAGACTTCCAAAAATCCTTCATATTATCTCCAAAAATATCTACCTGTACTTTTGTTCCAGATTCACGTCTATTTTCTCTATTAGTAGTTGATTGACCTTCAAGTGGCAATTTAATTCCTCTACATTTAAGTATTTCATTTGTAGCTTTTAAAAATGGAAATACACGTGCCATACCAAGATAAGCAACTGCTTGATATACAATTTCCTTAACTTCAATTGGTGTTACTTCAAAGTTAAGTGCAACTGGAAGAATATCTTTATATATATCAATTCCTTGACATCCTATAAGAGTTGCTATAATTGCCATAAATCTTGTTTTATCATCTAGATCATCTTGATTAACTACTTCATCAAAAGCAAAATTTTCAAATACCTCAACAAATTCTGGATCAGTTTCACCAAACTCCGAAATACAACCTAATCTCATTTTTTCACGATACTCATTTGTTTTATTTGTAATTTTCATAATTAAACACCTCCATTTATTGGAATAACTTTATAATAGAACTTTAAGTTAACTCTAAGTCAATATCTAATTATAGGATTTTATTATTTATCATTTTTGCTATCTAACTTAAAAACTTCTCCTGCTGCAAGTATATTAATACGCTCTTGATTTACTACTCTTCCTATTAAATCAGCCGGGTCTCCATTAAAAGCATTCATTTCTGGAGCATCTACTGTTCCCCAATGAATTAAAATTAACTCTGCATCAGGATAAGTATTAGCAAGTTTAACCGCATCATCTAATCCAATATGCCATGAGTTATCAGAAAAATCTAATAATATTACATCAGGAAATGGCATTTCTAACTGCTCATTTAATAGTCTTGAATCACCTGGTAACCAAATAGTACCTTCTGGAGTATCAATCCAAAATCCACAATAATCTTCAAACTCAAATTTTCTAATTTTACTATACTTACTACTTTCATTTTGCCATGCATGATCAGCAGGTGTTAATTTTACATTTAAATTTCCCACCTTAAAACTTTCATATATATCATGACCAATACCATTTAATCCTTCTTCCTTCATTAATTCTGCTACATAATGTGGTCCATGATATGAATTACATACATTAGAAAGATTTTTACATGTAGTTCTACTAAAATGATCATTATCACAATGTGTAATTAAAACAGCATCTAAATTAGGAACCTCTTCAGACTTAATTGGCATATCTACTAATAATGGTAAATCAAATCCTTCTAATAATGGATCAATCATTATTACTGTTCCATGTGAATTTATCATTATTCCTGCACTTGATAACCATCGAATTTCAGTATCATTTATTTTATCAAAAGCCTCTCTCAAAATTGGTATAGTCTTTGGAGCTACTGCTTGCTTTTTTACGTTTCTCATTATTCTTAATCCCACTTTCATTAAATTTTTAAAACTTATTTTTCTTTAAAAGCACTTTTAATTTCTTCTATAAATTTAGTTGTTGCAGAAGAAAATATTTGATGTTTTTTCCATACAATCACTGTTCCAGTTTCAACCTTTGGAAAAATTGGTTTAAAACAAATATTAGTTTCATCATTAACATTAATTAAATTCTCTAAACTAAAAGCATATCCTAACCCTTCTTCTACCATAACAGAAGCATTTAAAACAAGATTATATGTTGAAATAATATTTAACTTATCATAATTCTTACCAAACCAATTAAAAATTTCATTTTGAATCATTCCACGTCTTGAACTAATTAAGGGCTTATCAATTAAATCATCAGCTGTAACATAATCTTTACTAGCTAAAACGTCATCTTTTCTCATTAAAACGCCCCAAACCTCTTTTTCCTTTAGACGTACAAAATCATATTTTGAAATATCTACTGGCTCAGTTAAAAGTCCTATATCAATTAATCCTTTATCTATTTTCTCTTTAATATCATCAGCATTTGCACTATATAAGTTATACTGAACTTGAGGATATAAATCATGAAAGTCTTTCATTACTTTTGCAAGGCTATGCATAGAATTAGTTTCTCCACTACCAATGAATATTTCTCCTGCAATAATATCCTCATAATTTGAAAATTCATTTTCTGTTTTTTCAGCTAACCCTACTATTTCCTCTGCCCTTCTTCTTAAAAGCATACCTTTATCAGTTAAAACTATTTTACTTTTACTTCTTATAAAAAGCTGAACCTTTAGCTCTTCTTCTAGTTGCATTAGTTGTCTTGATAATGTAGGTTGTGTTATATTTAAACTTTCAGCTGCCCTTGTAATATTTTCTTCTCTTGCAACAGCTAAAAAATATTTTAAAACTCTAATTTCCATGTTATCACCTCTACTTTTGTATATTATACATTATTTCCCTCGAGCTTAAATAATTATATACAATTTAAGATACTAATTTTTCTCTATTTATGATTTTATTTTCTTTAGTAATAACAAAAGTTAAAATTAAACATATTGTATTAATTCCTATAGCTAATATAAATGAAAAATTATATGAGTTTGTAAAATCATATATATAACCTACTAATGTTAATGCAAAAGCTGCACCTAAATTTGATAAAAAAGATATAATTGGAAATACCTTTGAGTAATTATCTATTCCAAAGAAATACTTTGTTAAAACTGGTAGTCCTACCGCACCAACTGAATATATAGATCCAAAAAGGAAGGCACCAACTATTATCATTGATGATAATCCACTCATAAGTAAAATAACTCCTAAAGTATTTATTACTATCATTGTAATACTTGCTTTAACTGGTCCAATCTTATCACTCATAAATCCAATTACTAGCTTTGAAATAACATTCCCAAGCATCCCTGCTGATAATAAGCTAGCTCCTACTGATGCACTATATCCTATTGATTGTGCAAAACCTGGTAAATGCTGAGTTATTCCTGTAATTGTTGTATTTATAAGTGCAAATATACAAAAGCTTATAAATATGGTTGTCATAAAATCAAATCTTTGATTTTTATTAATATTTTTATTTATAATTTCATTTGTGCTATAACCAAAAGGTAACTTACCTTCATCTTTTGCAGTAACTTCAAATGGATAAATAACTGCTGGTAAACATAATGCAAGAATTATTCCAGCTTTGACTATATAAGCAGTTTCCCATCCTAACACTTCAATACATCTAGCTAAGATAGGTGAGCAAATAGCTCCAGCAAGTCCACTAAAGCCAAAAACTATTGATGTAGCCAATCCATGATTCTTTTCAAACCACCCATTTACTATCATTGTCAAAGGCACAATTGAAAATAAACCTGTACTAAATCCTCTTATAGCACCTAATAAATAAAATATATAAATATTTCTTGAATAAGCCATCATTCCAGTAGAAATAACTGAAATTAATACACTAAGTATTAAAATTAATTTATATGAAAATTTATTCATAATTTTAGGTACAATAAGTGCTGACATTGCAGTTACAATAGAAAATATAGTCATATGCATGGAAAATGTTCCTCTCATAATTCCTAAATCTTCAGATACAGGAGTATAAAACACTCCTGATGAATTAATTGATATTCCAATTGAAGATGCAGCAAGTCCACAACATACAACTAAAACAAGCCAAGGCTTAATATTATTTTTATTCATCAAATAACCCTTTCTTATTCATGTCCAACAATATTATGTGGAATATATTTCTCTTCAAGATATTTTATATCTTCATCAGTTAATTTAACTTTTAAGGCTTGTTCAAAATCATATAAGTATTTTTCCTTTGTAACTCCTACAATAGGTGCTGTAACTCCTTTGCTCCATAACCAAGCAATTGATACTTGCGACTTTGTTACATTATATTTTTTTGCAATTTCAGAAACTCTTTCAACGATTATTTTATCGCTTTCTTCTGTAGTATCATATTTTACTTTTGCAACTTTATCCTCTTTAAATCTCTTTGAATCTGAATTCCAATCACGAGTCAATCGACCTGCTGCTAATGGACTATATGGAACTAAAGCTACCCCCATATCCTTACATAATTGATTCATTTCTCTTTCCTCTTCACGATATAATAAATTATAATGACCTTGCATTACCGAAAACTTTGTCCATCCATTCTTTTCAGCTATATATTGAGACTTTGCAAATTGCCATGCATACATTGATGATGCTCCTAAATATAAAACTTTTCCTGAACGTACTAAATCATTAAGTGCACACATAGTTTCTTCAATTGGTGTATTATAATCCCATCTATGAATGTATAAAATATCAATATATTCTACTCCTAAACGTTTTAAACTTGCATCAACTTCATTCATAATAGCTTTTCTAGATAATCCTGATTTGTTTGGCCCTTTTCCCATTGACCCACTAACCTTTGTTGCAATAACAATCTCATCTCTACTTGCATAGTCTTTTAATGCACGTCCTAATATTTCTTCACTAGCTCCTAAACCATATACATTTGCTGTATCAAAAAAATTTATTCCAATATCTAATGATTTTTTTATTATCTTTCTAGATTCTTCTTCATTTAATACCCAACTATGAATCCATTTTTCTGGATCTCCAAAACTCATGCATCCTAAACAAATCTTTGATACTTCTAATCCTGTATTACCTAATTTTACGTATTCCATATATTATTCCTCCTTAAATCACTTTCTTTTACCTTATACTAATATTTTATTTTACAATTCCAATAATGTCTAATACCTATAATAAATATAAAATAATGCCTAATAAGCATTATTAATTTAGGCTTTCTAAAAAAAACTCTAATTTTCACACCTATCATTTGGATCAACTATTTCCTAAAATAAAACACTCAAGGTAAATTAATTATTATCACCTTGAGCGTTTTCCTTATACTATATTAACCTATATATTTTTTCCCATTTCATAAGCCTCTAAGAATTGTGGAGTATTTTTAATTTCTCCCTTTCCCCATGCTCCAGTTCCATAAATTATCCCTTTTTCCTTTGCACCTGAAAGGCAATCTTCTGTAAATCCACGTATTGCCTCTACTGTACGTTTAAGCATATCTTTATTTGTATCAGCTGCAGTCATGATATAATAAAAATCCTTATTTCTTATTTCAGTATATCTTGGTACAGTTCTATCAATAAGTGTTTTTAATTGCCCATCCATTGAATAAAAATAAATTGGTGTTGCTAAAACAATTGCATCAGCACTAACCATTTTATCAAGTATTTCAGCCATATCATCATGTTGAACACATTTGCTAGTTGAATTACAGACTCCACAACCCATACAGTAATTTATTTTTTTCTGTGCTATAAATATTTTTTCAACATCATGCCCACTTTCTTTTGCACCTCTCATAAACTCATCACAAAGCAAATCTGAATTTCCACCTTTTCTTGGACTTGAAGATAAAATTAATACTTTTTTACTCATATTCACACCCCATTATATAATTAAAATTTTTAATTTAATTTTATATTTTAAGTATAAGTATTGAAGTTAACTCTAAGTCAATAGCATTTTTAAAGTTTTCTTATAAAACAAAAAATTAAATTCTTGATTGTAATACTAAATTAATCCTCGCACTACAAATTACAATCATCAAAACCACTAAACTTATCTTATATGAAATATTTTCTTAAATTTATATTAATAAAACCCAAGTAGAACAATATAATCTTTCTACTTGGGTTTTTGAATTATTTTAAATTCATCTAACTTTATTTTCGTTGAAATTTCTATTATTTTAAAAAGCTTTTTACAAATTCAAACAAACTATTTCTTACCTCAATATTTTCTTCTAAAAAGTTTACTAAGGTCTCTATTTTAAGTTGCTTATATCTATGACCAATTCTATTTCTTATAAGTCTTGCCGAATTTATATAATTAGCTATTTCATCTGAGAAGATATTTTTTTCTTTTAATAGTTTTATCGCTGCATCAACCGTAATTCCTATTTAAAGCCTCTATTTTTATAATATTTTCTATCTCCTCATCATTTATATCTATAAGATCTATGCTTCTTCCTAGAAAATCCTCTAACTCTAAAGTTAGATTTAAATCCACTGTATCTGATATTTTATTCTCTCCAATAATTGCTATATCAATATCTGATTCTTCATTAAAGTCATCTTTTGTTAAACTACCAAATATAATTACATTCTCTATATTATTTCTTTTAAAGATTTCCTTAAATTCATTACTTTTTACTAATCTTAAAATATCTTCTTTTGAATTCTCTCCTAATATATTTCTATTAAAACTCATGTAAATCTCCTCTAATTTAAACAAATTTTAATTAACTTCTATCATTAAAACTGACTTTTATATAAATAATTATAACATTTGTTATATAAAAAGTCACAATAACGTAATCTTTAATGAACATACACCTTCATTTAAATACTTAATGCTATTTCCCCCTGTATTTTGACGGTGTACAACCATAGATATTACGGAATGTTTTTGCAAAATAACTCATATCCTGAAAACCACACATTATACCAATATCAACTATTTTCATATCTGTATTTGTTAATAATTCAGCAGCCTTTTTAATACGAAAAGACTTTAAATATTGTATAGGTGTAGTTCCAATTGTATTATGAAAACAACGTAAACATTCACTTACACTTAAAGATACACTTTCAGCAATTTCATCAATAGTAATATTATCTGAATAATGTTCATCAATATATTTAATCATATTTTTCATACGCTGACTATCTCTTAACTTCTTTGTTGATGTATTTGATTCTATACACTCTAAATGTTTAGACATAAGATAAATGATCTTTGATAAAGCATTACGAACTTCAAATTCATACCCCTCTTCTTCATTAGCACAAAGATACCATGCTTCATCAATACTACAAAGTATATCTTTTTGCCAGTGTATTGAATAATCTAAAAACAATCCTTTAAAAGAAATATTACTCAAAATCGGATTTAAATATTTAGTCCAAAATATACTATTAGAACTTCCACCAACTAAACGAGGATGAAATACAATAGAATGAAATCTACAGTTAATACTTTCATAAATCCATCCACCATGAAGAACCCCTGTATTAATAAAAAATCCATTTCCTTTATTTACAATATGCTTTTCACCATCTACAGCAATAATAGCTCTCCCTTCTGAAACAACAATTAACTCTAATTCTTCATGCCAATGCCAATCAACACATTCTCTTTGTAAATCATCATGGTAACATGCTATAGGGAAACTAGCAATTCCATGTTCTATTAATTCAAGACCAGTTTTATCTATTTTTGATATACATTCTGATAAAGCCATAACTACTCCTTTTTGAAGATATTGTCATATGAAAACGACTATTTTATCTTATTAATTTTATTTTTTTGATGATATAATCATATCAATATATAAAGGAGGAAATCAATATGTTTAGTTTATTATTAGCAGTTATATATTTAGCTTTTATTAGCTTAGGACTGCCAGATTCATTATTAGGTTCTGTATGGCCTACAATTTATCAAGAATTTAATGTTCCTGTATCTTATGCAGGTGCAATTTTTATGATTATTTCAGCTGGTACAATTTTTTCTAGCTTGCAAAGTGATCGTCTTACAAAATTATTAGGAACAGGTAAGGTTACAGCATTTAGTGTTCTGATGACAGCAGTAGCTTTATGGGGATTTTCTATAAGTAGCTCTTATTGGATGTTAGTATTATGGGCAATACCTTATGGCCTTGGTGCGGGTAGTGTTGATGCTTCATTAAATAACTATGTAGCTCTACATTATAAGAGTCATCATATGAGTTGGCTTCATTGTATGTGGGGTGTTGGAGCTAGTATAGGTCCATATATTATGAGCTTTGCATTACTTAATGGACAAACTTGGAACATGGGATATCGTTATATATCATTAATACAAGTTGTATTAACTATTATAATTATGTTAAGTTTACCACTTTGGAAAAAACGTCCTGTTATAGACGATGTAGATGGTGTTCAAGAATCTGAAAATAAAAAAGATAAAGCACTTACTTTAAAAGAAATAGTTAATATTCCAGGAGCTAAACAAGTAATGCTTATGTTTTTCTGCTATTGTGCATTAGAACAAACAACTGGATTATGGGCTAGTAGCTACTTAGTACTACAACATGGATTTGATTTAGAAATAGCAGCAAGTTATGCAAGTCTATTCTTTATAGGAATTACAGTAGGACGAGCTGTTAGTGGGTTTATTACTATGAAGCTCAATGATAAACAAATGATTTATTTAGGACAAGTCATTATTTTAATTGGTATTATACTTATGTGTTTACCATTTGGTCATCAAGTTGCTCTAGTAGGCTTGGTTACTATTGGTTTAGGTTGTGCTCCAATATACCCATGCATTATTCATTCTACACCAACGAATTTTGGAGCAGATAAATCACAAGCAGTTATAGGTGTACAAATGGCAAGTGCTTATGTTGGAAACTTACTAATGCCACCTCTATTTGGTATTATTGCAAATCATATAAGTGTAAGGCTATTTCCAGTATATTTACTATTAATTTTAATAGTTATGGTAGTAATGCATATTAAGTTAAATAAAAGTGTATCAAAAGATATGTTAATAAATTAAAAAAGTGCTAGGTATTTATAATTTTATATACCTAGCACTTTTTCTATTAATTGTTCCCACTCAAAATTAATAGAATTCAAAAACTATACATTTTGTGGAGATAAATATTGTCTCTTTTGTAATTCATCATCAAGTAAATATAATGCTGCTTGGTTATCCCCAGCTCTTCTTACTTTTTTAAGTAAAGCATTAAAGTTATTTTCTTCTTCTACTTGTTCATCGATAAACCACTTAAGTAAACTAATTGTAGAATGTTCTCTTTCTTCATAAGCTATATCAGTTAATAAATATATCTTTTTTGTAACTAATTGCTCATGCTCATATCCTTTTTGGAACACATCAATTACTCCATCATATTGTGTTTGTGGTTTATTTACTTGCTCTAATTCAATTGATCCATTTTTTTGATATACATAATCATATAATTTCATGGCATGATCTAATTCTTCTTTAGCTTGAACTCTAAAGAAATTAGCAAATCCGCTTAAATCAATTGATTCACAATATCCCGCCATTGCAAGATATGTATAAGAAGAATAAAATTCAAAATTAACTTGTTCATTAAGAGCTTTTAATAATTTTTCACTAAGCATTACCTTAACTCCTCCTCTATTAAAATATAACTATATAATATATTAAATATTATATTAATTGCAATAATTTGTTAGTAATTTCTACTTGTTAAATTTAATAATACTATTACTTTTATTCTGTTTTTATAAGTGAAAATGCACTAATTTCTGCAACACAAAATATCTACGTTATTATAAAATATATAGTACATATTAAATATAACAAAAAAAGATATAGAATCTAATGTATTACTAGACACTATATCTTTTTTATATAAATCTTTAAATAATTAATTAGAAACTTTTTTATTCTTTGAAATTAAGTAGTAAGGAATTGCTACAAATAAAATTCCTCCAACCATATTTCCTAAAGTAACTATTCCTATATTATAAATATATCCTGATACACTTACAGCTGCTGTTCCTGGAGCTAATAGTGCTATTGTAAGTAATGTCATATTAGCAACACTATGCTCAAATCCACATGTTATGAATATGAATAAGCACCAGAATATCATTATTAATTTTGAAACATCATCTTTACATCTAAAGCTACACCATACAGCTAAACAAACTAATATATTACAGAATAATCCTCTAAAGAATAATTCTGAAACTGGTAAGCTCATTTTTGTAGCTGCAGTATTTGCTATAAACTCTCCAACTGGTCCTGTTGCAAGACCTGTTAAGTAAAACATATATCCTGCTAATATTGAACCTGCTAAATTTCCAATAAATCCTGCTATCCAAACCTTTATAGTATCCATCCATGATACAGTCTTGTTTAATGATCCAACTGCCATTACAAAGTTGTTACCTGTAAATAATTCAGATCCAGCCATTACAACTAAGCTTAAAGCTCCACCAAAAGCAATTCCCATTACTATTTTAGTTGCTGGTGAACCTGCTGATGATAATAATCCTCCTATTGTAAATATAAGCATTATAGCCATACCTACAAAAAGTCCTGCTAACATCGCTGAAACTAAATATCCAACTTTATTATTTTTTAATAATTCATTTTTAGCTTTAGCTGCACCTGCAACTTTGTTAAATTCTTCGTTAAACATTATTATTCCCCCTAACTCTATTTGTTATTTTAATAACAATCTGTAAGGTTATTATAATGTCTAATTTGATTGTATTCAGTGATTATTATCACAAAATTGTTGTATTTTTTAGATTTTTTTCTATATTTTTTGTATTTTTTATTGTTATTTTAGTCATTTTTTCTATTTTAGTTATAATTAAAGTAAATTTTAGCAATTAAATTTTATTAAGATTATTCTTTTATTTGGATAATCAGAAAAAATACTATTATTTTATTTGATATTTTTTTATCACTTTTTTTTAACTTATATCAAATAAATAAGAAAAGCATCTTTAATACTTATTATCAAAATAAATTCTAAAAAATATTGTTCATTTGCTGATAAAGTCTTTAGTTCTAATATATTGTTTAAGCGATATGAAATTTTTAGATGTCTTTAATGTTCTAATTTAATTTATCCTCCATTACGTAACTATCATTTTTTTATTTTACGTAATTTCTTTTCTTACGTAATTATGATAAAATTAAGTTAAATTGAATAAAGAAACTTTTTTTGAGGAATTAGCATTAAAAAAATTTAACTATCATGGTTGATAAAAACTTAACTTTACAAGCAAAGAAATAATACCTTAATAAAGTAATGTCGTTAAGTAATTTAATAAATATATTTTTAGAAAATTATCTTAATAATACTAATAATTAAAATAATTATAGTTAAAAATAATTTGTAAAAGACTATATAAAAAAGTAATAAATTGAAATCAAGTTTATTATATTTTTTTAAACTTAAATGTTCTTATTAGATAGCTTTTTATTATTGTATTAGATATCTTTAAATACCAAATTATCTTTTATCAAAAACTAATTTATAAAAATATATCTAAAATAAATTGAATTTGATTAATATTATTACATTAATGAAGTAAATATAGAAAGTTAAAACTAAAGTTAGATTCAATACATCAATAGATTTAGATTACAATAATAGACTGGATAAACTTAGTGCAAAAACTATGATACCATGGTCGAAACTGGTTGATATATCTCTAGAACTACTATTTAATTAATATAAAAAAGTGATTTATCTGATACTAAAACTGATGTTAAGTTCATAACTCGTAAGGTTCAAGATACTGAAAAAGATGTTTTTGTAATTCAAGATCACTTAAATGTAATAAAATAAATTAATTGAGGTGATGAATTGGCTATCCAACAAATAAATAATAAAGTTTATACTTATTATGATTATTTAAATTTCCCAAATGATGAGTTTGTTGAAATTATTGATGGCAAGATTTTTGCAATGTCTCCTGCTCCAAGTAGAATACATCAAGAATTAATAATGGAAATTTCAGCAGAATTAAGAAATTATATTAAATCTAACAAAGGACAATGTAAAGTCTATCCTGCTCCTTTTGACGTTGTGTTAATTAACGAAAATGAAAATGAAAATGATAGCAAAAATATTGTTCAACCTGATATATCAGTAATTTGTGATAAAAATAAATTAAATGATAAAGGTTGCTTTGGTTCTCCTGATATGATTGTTAAGATTGTTTCTAAATTTAATCCTGGAAATGACTATGTAAAAAAACTTTACCTTTATGAAAAATATAAAGTTAAAGAATATTGGATAGTAAATCCTATGAAAAAAAACATTTTAGTTTATACTTTAACTGAAAGTGGCTATAATCAGCCTGATTTGTATACTTTTAATGACAAAATAAAAGTAAACATCTTCAACAACTTAGAAATAGATTTTAATGGTATTATCTAAAAATAATAGCTTAAAAGACTATACTTAAAAATAAATTAAAAACCTTTGATCTTTAAAATGTACCCTATAGAGTAAACAATATAAAAGAGTCTTATCCTATAGAGTACATTTTATAATATGAGTGAAATAATCCTTTTTTATTCAGTTCCAATAAAATATTAGATGTATGTTTCCTTTAGATTTGCTTGTTATTCTTTTATTTTTACAATACAGTCTTTTCTATAAAAAGCCATTCCATACTTTATAATATCCTCATAACCACTTTGATTAAGTTCATATGCATATTTTTTATCTTCAATTTGCTGCAGAGCATCTTGTGGCTTTGTAAATAGCTCTTTTGGTTTATCACAAACCTTCATTTCAATTATTACTGCTTTATCAAAAATTGATAGTGGTTTTATATAAATATCACATCTTCCATCCCCGCTCTCCCTGTTGGATTTTACAATGTAACCATCCATATGAGATAATAATCCTATCATAAATCCATGATAAAAGTTTTCATATGCATCATTAAAGCTTATTGTCTTCTTCAATAATCTATTTACTTCCCTTTGGAATACATCAACTTCTCCTTTTATAATTGAAGTATAAAGAAGAGATAAATCTTCGCTCTTTATCTTTTCATTAAACCATTTAAGTATCTTAGTTCTAAAGATATACTTAACTTCTAAGTTTGGTATTGCTAGCTCTACAAACTTTTCTTGGGTATTTTCATCCATTCTTTCACTTATCTTTTTGAAATATCCTGTAAAGAACATAAAGTTCCAAAGGTTATCTAAATTATCATAAACATCATTGTAGGTTATGTCTTCATGTACTGGTTTTTCTATAGTTTTACCTTCTATTAAAGCCTCTATTTCGCTTTTTGTTATATCATCTGCTCTTTCTATAAGACTTTTCAAATGCTTGTCTATCATTCTTTATTGGCTTTAATTTTAACTTTCTATCATCATCTTCACAATATTGATTTATTAAATATTGATTAGTAAGCTTTTCTTTTATTATTCCATTTGCTTTTAATCTATTTTCTTTTATTATATTAACTATCGCTAATAATAATATAGAAATAGTTGTTATCCTTTGTTGCCCATCTATAATTAAATACTCTCTATTTCTTCCACTATCATTATAAATTGATACTATTGTTCCAAAGAAATGATTTTTATATTTATACTTTATCATATTAACTAAATCATCATATAACTGCTTACACTGTTCTTTTTTCCAATCATAATTTCTTTGATATACTGGAATGACAAAGTTTGTATCTGATGAATCTAAAAATACTTCATATACCATGTTAATAGCAGGTTCTTTCGTTGAATCGAATAAATCAATAACTTTTTCTTTTATTTATACTTTCATAACCTCAAATAAAACTTAAAATTCTATACTATTTAATAAATCCCTCAATGATTTTAATTCATCGTTAGTTAATGTAACGCCTTTCCCCATCTTTTCATGATCAGGTGACCATTCCCTCAAATCATATTTAGCTTCTTTACCATTCCAACTAATTATATTTAATTCCTTTTTCCAACCTTTAGCTGATTCTGCTATAGCACCTAATGTTTCTTTAATTTCAAATTTTATATCTGCCATAAATTAATCCTCCCTCTTATATTCTTATACCTAAATCATCAAATTCACTTATTTCTACTAACTTTAATTGTGTAGAAATATCTAAACATAATATTTTACTTAACATATTTCAATGATAAAAATGCTTTACTAAAATCTTTTCCTTTATCTTCTGCTGTAAATATATCACTATCATATGTTCCTTCTACAACATTATAAGTAATATGATTAATTATATCCATCTCTCACTTACTTTCACCTTTTCAAGTTTCTTTGTATATCAAAATAAAACTACTTTATAATTCTTTATATTCTTCAGCTAATTCCTTTAATTCCTTAACTATTTCTTCACATCTATATTCGGTATAATATATACTTCCTACATAATTTATAAATTCATCTTTACTTAATTCACTAAACTTATCATCAAAGCAATTCTTTTCTTCCTCTATAGCATCATAAAATCCACTAGAACATGGACCCCATCCATTTATTCTTTCCTCAAATGCTATTGCTGCCTTTTCAACATCATATTCTAAAACACCTTCATATAAATCATTAATTATAATAGAAGCCGTTTCTTTATTGATTTCTATTCCCCTACATAAATTTTCTCCTAAAATAGCTTCTAAACTAAAAAACTCTCTTATTAAATCTACTGATTTTCTTGCAATTTCAATTTTTTTACCTAACATCTTTTATATCTCTTTTTTACAAATAATAGTATTAATGTATATTATACACTATATTTTCATATCCTTCTGTCGAACTGAGTTAATTTCATATCAAATATATAATTATTGCTGAAAATAACTTGATTATTTATTGAGTGATTTCGACATATTGAGGTGTTTCCAGCTCAAATTGTTATTATATGGATTATATTTTGTAAAAAATAACACCTTAATAAACTTTTCAGTCTATTAAGGTGTTTTAACTATATTTATTTTAATCTAATCACTTTCAATCAAATTAAGATTATTTTCAATTTGACTTTAAACACACTCTTTTAATTTTTTCTTACTTATTGTTTCAATAATCATATCTATGTTCCCATCATATTTTATTGGAATAACATCCTATACACTAGTAAAATTATCATTAGGAATAATTATACATCTACTATCCTAATAAACCTTTAAAACAACTTATCTTTTCAGTCAAAAGACCACTAGCAAATTTTAATTCATTGCTAGTGGCCTAATATATCTATATTCTAAACTAATTTTTGTTCAAAAATATTATCCAAATTCAATTTCTTAATCCTATCTTCAATTTCAGCAGTATCAATAGTATACAAACCTAACTCCTGCATTCTCTTAAAATAACTAGCTCCAGCAAAAGTATACCTATCCTTTCTTCCCTCCCTAGTAGAAGACTTCTCATTTTCATAAGATATCAAATCACCAATTGCGATAGAAGAAGGTAAAATTAAAAGATGCATTCCCATCATAAGTCTAACAGCATTGTGTCCTGCCAATGAACCTGTACAAATTGCTTCAGTATGACCAACAAAAAGTCCAGACTTTTCACCAGCACAGAAAAGATTATCAACACCAACAACCTTCATATCATTAGTCCTTGGAGCTACAGACAAATACCTTATAGAATTACCCTTACTTCCTGCATAAGGATCAACATACTTAGCATGTTCAAGTCCTGGAATCTTTCTAAGCTTTTCAAGAATCAATAAGCTCTTCTGAAGCCATATAACGTCCATTATTTCTCATTATATCACCAACATTACCAAGCCCAAGTAACAGATCTGTTTTTTCATATATATAAACATCTGCTCTAGCTTTCTTTGCAGTTATAGCTGCTACACAACCTCTCCATGCTAAATTTCACTATTTATTATTAAACTTTATCTAATCTTTAATACTTTACTTCATTACTTATATACTAATTAATAATATACTAATATCTTATTATTAAATATTATTAATTAGTCTTTACTCTTATTTATAAAAGCTATAGTTATAATTAATTTACTATATAAAAATGAAGGAAACTATATTTTATCTAGCTCCCTTCATTAAAAGTTTTATACTCTCTCATACATTTCAAAATTTTTACTCTATTTTTATTTAACTACAATTTATTATATCCAAATTATAATTCAATTATTATTCATATCTTACTTATATAATTCAGAGTAATTATTACTTATAATTTATACAATTTCTTTCTTTTTAGCTAATATTTTAGCTAATATAACTGTAGAAATAAATGCTACTACAAAAGCCATTAGCATTGTTATCATATATTGAATCATTGATTCAGCTCTAATTACTATAACCCCTGGTAATCCTGCAGGTCCTGGTGATAAAGATAACACCTTCATAAATGTTGCATAAGCAGAACTTACAGCAGAACCTATTAAAGCACCTATAAATGGATATATTAATTTTAAATTAACTCCAAATACTGCCGGCTCTGTTATTCCTAATAATGCTGATATACCAGCAGCTGATGCTGTACTTTTCATTTTAGCATTCTTCTTAATTATAAAAAACACTGCTAAAGCAGCTGCTCCTTGTGCTACATTTGATGCTGCAACTACTGCAAATGTTGGGGATCCACCTAAAGTTCCTATATTAGCTAAAATTTGCGTTTCAGCTGCTACTAAACTATGATGCATACCTGTTATAACTAATAATGGATAAACAATACCATAAATAGCTCCTCCAACAAAACCTAAATCAAAGAATAAATACATTACACCAGCTGTCATCCAATCTCCAACAGTTCTCATAACTGGGCCAACAACAGTAAATGTTAAAATTGCTGTTACCAATACAGTTATAAGTGGAGTTACTATATTATCTAACATCGGAGTTACAACTTTTCTCAATCGTTTTTCTATATTTGCTAATATAAATGATGAAGCTATTATTGGCAGAACTGTTCCTTGATAACCTACCTTAGCAATATTAAATCCAAATATACTCCAATATGGTACAGTTCCATCTAACAATGCTTCTCCATATGAATATCCATTTAATAAATCTGGATGAATCATTATAGCACCAATAACCGCACCTAAAACTGGTGTCCCACCAAATATTTTAGTTGCTGAAAAACCAATTAATACAGGTAAAAATACAAATGCAGCATTAGAAAATGTATTTATCATTTCTGCTAATCCTGAAATTGTAGGATAAGCTTCTATTAATGACTTTCCTTTTATAAATAATCCTTGTACCGTTAATAAATTATTAATTCCCATTAGTAAACCTGCTGCTACAAGTGCAGGTAATATTGGAACAAAAACATCTGCTAAAGCCTTTAAAAACCTTTGCATTACATTTCCCTTTTTAGATGATACTTGCTTTAATTCTTCTTTACTAGTTTCTGATATTCCAGATAACCCTATAAAATGTTTACATACCTCATCCACTATTCCAGTTCCTAAAATTATTTGAAATTGACCACCATTATTAAAACTTCCTTTAACTAAATCAATTTCTTCAATAGCTTCACTTTCTATTTTCTTATCATCTTTTAAAACTACTCTTAATCTTGTGGCACAATGTGCAACACTTATTATATTTTCCTCTCCCCCAACACATTTTAATAATTCTTTAGCTACCTTCTCATATTGTTTATCTTTAGACATTTTTACCCCTCCATTTTAAAGTATTTTAATCAGCAACTATTATAAAATTTAAATTATACTAATAGATGCTGATTAAAATTTATATCTTAAGCAATCGTATTGTTTCTATATTATGCACTTCTATTTTAGACTCTAGTCCATATACTATATTTGAAATAACATATTTTCCATCATTAATAAATATTTCAATAATTCCATTGTCAATATAAATTGATAAATCATATCTACCATTCAACTTAGAAGACTTAAATACTCGTCCTTTTCTTTTCATATCCGGAAACACTTTACTTCTATCTGTAACTATACTATCATCTACTATAGAAATCTTATATCCACCTATATCCAACACACTATCTTTATTTAATGTAGCATTTAACTTATAAACATCATTTACATCAAACTCTGACAATTTAACTTCTTTATTAAATAATTTATCTATATATTCTGGAGCACTAAAGTACACATCATTATTTTTTATATTAATAACTCTAGGAAGAGACATCATTCCTATCCAATCTTCGCCATCAAACGTTAATGGCATTCTCATCCAACCAATTAAAACTCGATTTCCAAACTCATCTAAAGTAGTTTGTGGTGCATATAAATCTAGTCCTTCATCTAAGAATTTTTGATTATTTATTAATTTCATCTCACAAGTTTCTTCATCAAAATCAACTATTGAATAAACGGAGTTATTAGTATAATTAATATCATCTGCTATAATATTCTCTGGTGACATTACTAAAACATATCTACCATCTACTTCAAATAAATCTGGACACTCCCACATATCTCCTATTGTATCATCATAGCATCTATTTTTATAAGTCCACTTTTCTCCATCTTTGCTGGTATAAAATAATGCTTCTCCTGTAAACTTATCATTATCTTCTTGTTTGAATTTACTTCCAAGTATCATAGAATAACTATCTTTATATTTCCAAACTTTAGGATCTCTTGTATGTGTACGATGCCCTAAACTTTCATCCATAATAGGAGGTATTATTAATCTTTTATCTTCATAATTATTAAATGTATATCCATCTTTTGATACTATCTTGGCTTGAGATGCTTCAAATGAATAATTATCATAAGGTGAATGAATATTTCCCTCTCTAAATTTATCATACTTTATTGCCGTATAATATAAATGTAACTCCCCCTTCTCAATAATTGCAGTCCCTGAAAAACATCCATTTTGATCATATTCTTTCGTTGGATATAAAGCTATAGGGTAATGTTTCCACATTATCAAATCTTTACTAGTAGCATGTCCCCAATGCATTGTCCCCCATTTACAATCATATGGAAAATACTGATAAAACAAATGATATTCTCCATTATAATAAATAAATCCATTTGGATCATTAATCCAATTTTTAGGTGCCGTTAAATGTATTTTAGGTCTACCCATTCAAGTTCCTCCATTTCCAATCGTATTAATTACCGGTAATGTTACCGGTAACTTTGTTATTATATTACCATGTTATCATTTTCACGTCAATACCTATAATTTTTTTGATAAATATTTACTATTTTGATATAATAAAAGTGGGTGAGGTGCTTATGACAAAAAAAGTTACATTTAGTGATATTGCTAAATACACAAATTTTTCAAAAACAACAATTTCCAGATATTTTAATAATCCTGATTCATTAACACTTGAATCTAGAAAAAAAATTGAAGATGCACTAATTGCATTGGATTATAAAGAAAACAAAGTTGCTAGAAGTTTAGCTAACGGAAAAAGTGAAATGATTGGAATAATAATTCCTGATTTATTTCTTCATTATTATTCGCAAATGTTAAATTGTCTTATAAATACTTATTCAAAATATAATTATAAATTTTTAGTTTTTGTAGAAAATCATGATACTAATAAAGAAAGTAAATATACTAAAGAAATGAATTATATTAAAGAGTTAATGGCTTATCAAATAGAAGGATTAATAATTCTTAGTAATACTATAGATTCTAAAACACTAAGTGAATTAAGTATTCCAATAGTTTCTATAGAACGTGAAGATAAATATATTTCTAGTGTTAATAGTGATAACTATGCTGGTGCTTTTAAAGCAACTAATTTATTAATAGACAATAAATGTGATATATTAATTCATATAAATACTGATGTTGCAAAAGAAATCCCTTCATATAAACGTATTGAGGCATTTAAGAAAGCTTGCGAAGATAGAAATTCCAAATATACGTGTTATCTTTCACATCTAGGTCATAATTTTGAAGAAACATATATAAACATGTCAAAACTTTATGATGACATAGAAAAAAATTATCCTAATATGAAAAAAGGTATTTTTGTAAGTAATGATACACATGCTAATATTTTATTAAATATTCTTATTAAAAATAAAAAGAAGATTCCTGATGAATATGAAATAATAGGATTTGATAACTCTCCAATTTCTGTAGAGTCAATAATTCCAATTACAACGGTAAATCAAGATATCAATAAAATAGCTGATACTGCAATGAAGTTAATACTAAGACAAATTAATTCTAAAAATAGAGGAAACTCAGTAAAGCTTGAAAATATTACAATTGATACTGATTTAATTATAAGAGATACAACATCTTAAAACAAAATGAGTATGTAGGTTTAATATTACTAAACCTACATACTCATTTTTTATAAGTTAAACTTCAATATCATGTTTCTTAATATTAATTATAGAATTACCTTCTGATGCGAAAGTTATACCTGTAGCTTCTAAAGGCGTATAGAATGTTGACGTCATAACTTGTTCTCCATCATTTGCAAATATCTCTACAGAATATTTATCTATTATTAATCTCATTTTAACTTTTCCATTTTTATCTCTAACCTTCATTTCTCTTTTGTGAAGTATATCTCCATAATTTCCTGAGTAACTTCTATCAAATTCAATTATATTCTTCTTTGAATTAAAGCTTATTATTGTTTCATATTCATTATTTTTTGCTAGTTTAATTTTGAATTCTTCAGCCTGTGATCCATCAATATCTATTGTAATATCTAATTCTCTTCCAAATATACCATCTAGTGACACTTCATCTTTAATTATTAAATTATTATATTCTACCGTATTCTTATAATAATTTTCAATTTCTCTAATTGGATTTTGAATTAAACATCCATCTCTAATTGTAAGCTCTCTAGGCATTGTCATCATTCCACACCATTTAAAATTGCCTGGTACGATTCTATTTTCCCAAGAATGCATCCATCCAATCATTATTCTTCTTCCATCTATTGACTCCAATGTTTGTGGTGCATAAAAATCTAATCCAAAATCTATAACATTACAACTTTCTCTTTCAAATGACTTCTTTTCATTATCATATTTTTCAATTAAATATGCAGTATTGCTTCCATTATGGAATCCATCCTTAGTAGCCTTAACTTCTTGTGGAGAAATTATAAGCACACCTTTTCCATTTAAACTAAATAAATCTGGGCACTCCCACATACGTCCTACTTTATTTTTACTATTATCAACAATAGTTACAAACTCCCATTCTTTTAAATTATTAGATTTATACATAAGAATTTGACCACTACCATCATTACTTCTACTTGCAACTACACAATAAAACTCTTCACCCTCTCTCCATATCTTAGGGTCTCTGAAATCTTCTAGACTGCTTCCTTCTGGTAACATTTCATGAGTAATTACAGGATTACACTCTAACTTTTCATAGTTTTCTCCATCCCCAATTGCTATACATTGAGTTTGTCTTACTACTCTTTCTCCATTTTCATCTTTATTATCTAATACACCAGTATACATAATTACATGTTTGCCATCATACTCTAAGGCACTACCAGAAAAACACCCTCCCATATCATAACTTGCCTCTGGAGCAAGCGCTATCGGTAACTGTTCCCATTTAATAAAGTCATTTGTCTTACTATGACCCCAATACATCGGTCCCCATACTACATCATAAGGATGATATTGATAAAACAAATGGTATTCGTTATTAAATGTTGAAAATCCATTTGGGTCATTAATCCATCCTATAGGGGCACATAAATGAAAAGATGGTTTCTCCTCTTTTGATATACAATTAATAAATTCTTTTTCATATTTTCTTACTTTTTCTAAAATAAAATTATTTTCTATCATCACTATTACACCATTCCTATTATACTATGCATACTAAAAACATATCAAAATTAAAATATTATTTTGTAATATTCTAGTTAAGAGGTAGGAATTACTATACGATAACTCTATAAACAACATACTTTTTCTAATTATATTTATCGCATTTTAATTCAAACCTCTTAACTACTTACTAATTTTTTTAATTATCTATATTTCATCTAATCTTTATTTAAAATATTCATCTAAATATTTTTGTTTAATTTCTAACATCTTAGATAAACCTAACTTTTCCATTTCTTCAAGATAAGAATTCCACTCTTCATCAATTCCACCATTTAATACCCATTCAGCTCTCTTACGATCAGTATATTGCCTTACTGCTGTTTCATATTGAGTAAGTAATTCAATATCCTCTTGACTCATAAGCACTACTGGATAATTATATTCTGCTTTCATATCCTTAACATAAGTTCCATGAAGTATATCTAATCTAGCTTTAGCATCATCTGGACAAGTTGAATATTTACCATAGTATTCATTAAGAATTGCTAATGGCCCTCCAGCACATTGATTAACTCTAACTTCCCATGGTGAAGAACCACCTAAATCTAAATGAGCTAAAGTACCATCTTCTTTCAACTCAAATATATTTTGATTTAACTCATCACCATAAGTTCCCCAGTTATTTTGAATTGATTGAAGTGGATCATATAGTTCATCTATCCATTTTGCTGTTAATTCTAAATTCTTATTTGCACTAGTTACTACACATCTACCAATATCAACACCATATCCGTTAGATCTTGGTACATTAACATTTCCTTCTGGACCTGCTAATGCTGGAAGAGCTATATAATCTTCTGGATTAGTAACGATGTTTGCAGCATCCCATGTAAAGAACATTCCATATCTACCATTATTACCCTTAGCTACATAAGTTGCCCAATCCTGTGTAAATGCTTCTGGATCAAAAAGACCTTCATTTTGAAGAGAGTTAAGCCATTTTAGTCCTTCTTTATATCCTTCTTGAACAGTTGAATAAATAACTTTCTTATCATCTGTTACAAGGAAATGATCTGTGTTATCCCCCTCACCAAATGCTCCAAGTAATATAGCAGGATCTTCATTTCCTCCATTCATTATGAATGACATAGGAATTACATCAGTTCTTCCTTCTGGATTTCCATCTCTAAATGCTTTTAATACTTCTACTAATTCATCAGTTGTAGTTGGCACTTCTAATCCTAACTCATCAAGCCATTTCTTATTTATAAATGGAATATCTGCTACAGCTTGAATAGCTTCCTTACCACTTCCTAATTCTTCTATCCATGGGAATGAATATATATGTCCATCTGGAGCTGTAATCATTTTTCTATATTCAGGATTTTCATCTAATATCTTAGATAAATTAGGCATATATTGATCTATTAAGTCTTCAACTGCAACAATTACACCTTGCTTTGAATAACGAAGCAAATCATAATTACTCATAGCTGCATTAAAAACTACATCTGGAAGTGTGTTTTTTTTAGATAATGCTAAGTTCTTCTTATCACCATATTGATCATCTGGATAGCATGTCCAATCAATATGAACATTAGTTTCTTCTTCTAATCTTTTAAATATAAGTCTTTTATTTGGATCTTGTTCTGAAATTGCTGGTGCACTTGTTAACATAGTTAAAGTTGCAGTTTCCTCTAAAGGAAATGAAACATTCGTTAACACAGTTTCCTCACTTTTCTCATTACCTTTTGACCCGCAACCTATTAAAGAAATTGCCATAATTGATACTAATGCTGTACTTATTATTGTTTTAATGTTGTTTTTCCTCATTTTTTCTCTCTCCTTTTATAATATTATCCTTTTATTGAGCCAACCATAATACCCTTATCAAAGTATTTTTGGAAGAATGGATACATAACTAATAATGGTAAACTTGAAACTACTATAGTTGAATACTTTAATAACTCTGATATCTTAGACATTTCAGCTATACTTTGAATATCAGCAATCATACCTGTAGATGGTGCATTTTGAATTAATATTGATCTTATTACTAATTGTAGCGGTTGCAAATTAGCATCATCTATATAAATCATTGCATCGAAATAGCTATTCCATTGTCCTACAAATTGATATAACATCAATACTGCTATAATTGGTTTTGATACTGGTAAAACTATCTTAAAGAAGTGCTTAATTTCACTTGCTCCATCAATAGCTGATGCTTCTCTTAACTCTCTAGGTAAAGTTTTAAAATAAGTTTTAGCAAGCATTATATTCCATACATTAATTGCTCCTGGAAGTAAAATTGCCCATACTGTATTTAAAAGATTTAACTTATCTATCAATAAATATGTTGGTATTAATCCACCACCTAAAAACATAGTTATCACATATAATGTATTTACAAATTTTCTTCCAACAAACTCTTCTTTTGATAATGGATATGCTGCCATTAATGTTACTGCAACTGATATTACTGCATATGATATAGAGTAAAATACTGAGTTCAAAAAGCCTCTTAAAAGCATATCATCTTTTAATACCCTTTTATATCCTTCTAATGACCATTTACTAAAATCAAAAGTTATACCTTCACTACTCAACACAACTGGATCCATAAAAGATGCAACAATAACATATATAAGTGGTACTATTATAGCTAAAAGAAAAATTCCTAATAATATATATCCACTATTTAAAATAAGTCTATCTGAAAGTGAAAGTTTTTGTCTTTTTTTCTTTTTCATATCTTCTCCCCCTATAGTCCTAACGCTTCTTCTTCATCTTTATTTAGTCTCTTGACTGATGTATTTACTACAACTAATAATATTACATTTATTACTGCATTAAATAATCCAACTGCTGTGGAAAAACTATAGTCACCTAACTGTAATCCCATTTTATAAGTATAGGTAGCTAATATTTCAGATGTAGGTAAATTTAAGCTTGTTTGTAATGCTAAAGCCTTTTCAAAACCTATACTCATAATTCCACCCATAGATAAAATAAATTGAATAACCATTATTGGTTTAATTGCTGGAATATCAACATTCCATATTTGTTGAAATATATTAGCACCATCAATTACCGCTGCCTCTGTCAATTCCTTACTTGCATTAGATAATGCTGCAGTATAAATAATAGAAGCCCATCCTGCACCTTGCCAAATTCCACTAGCTATATAAATAGTACGGAATGCTTCTGGCTTGGTCATAAAATTTATTGCTGTTCCAAAAGCTTGATTAATAGGTCCTACTGGTGATAAGAATAGAATAATCATCCCTGAAATTACAATTACAGAAATAAAGTTCGGAGCATATATTACTAATTGTATTACCTTTTTTATTCTCTCACTTTTAACTCTAGTTAATAGTAATGCTAGTATAATAGGTATTGGAAATCCCCATAATAATCCATAAACACTTAACTTTAAAGTATTCATTAATAGGTTCATAAAATCTGGAGATGATAAAAACCTTTGAAAATGTTTAAACCCAACCCAATCACTTCCTAATATACCTGCTATAGGGTTATAATCTTCAAATGCAATTAATATTCCTCCTATTGGAATATACTTAAATATAATCAATAGTAATAATGGAGGTAATGTAAAAAAAAGATATAACTGATAATTTCTTTTTACATAATTTATTTTTTTTACTAAACTACTTTTCCCTCCTTTCTGCCCTCTTAAAAACTTACCTCCCAATGATTCCTTTTTAATCGGTATAGCTGTCTCTACTTGCCTCAATTAAATCCCATCCCTTCGAATAAATTTTACTTATTATAATTTGCATATTTTGTATTTACATATAAATCATAAATACATGCTAACTTTTTGGTAATCGTTAACGTAACCGGTTACCTTGATTAATATAATATCATGTTACCGGTTACATGTCAATGAATTTCTTCATTTTTTTCAATTTAATTCCATGTAAATTTCTTATACAATTCAATCACCACTCAATCCTAACTTTTAATTTAATCGAGTATGAGGTAGATAATTATTTTATCTATCGGACTCTCACACTACCGTACATACCGGTCTAGTACACGGCGGTTCTTTAAGTTTAATGAATTTTAATATATTGACGCGTTAGGCTTTTCAAACCTAAGTCGTTAAAGAATTGATTTGTTATTGTAGTATTTAATATTGCACTATTTGCTACTCGCCAGTATCCTTTTCGGGTATTGGCAAATTTTATTGCTTGATAGTGATTAAGTGCTAGTTTCTTAAGGTTTTTATATCTTGTTTTAATCTTCTTTCACTATTTCCATATACACATTCTTAATCTCTGTTTAATCCATTTATCCCATTGAATAACAATGCCTTTACACTTTGCTATTCCATAATAATTAATCCAAACTATATTAACTTGATTTAGCTTAATTATTCTTTGTTCCAAAGTCATCGGTTTTGCCCTTGATAATATTTCTCGTAGTTTGTCTTTATGCTTCTTTATTAATATAATCTTCAGCTTTCTTTATTCTATCTTTTGCAGCTCTACCAGGGTGGAATTCAAAACTATTCTCCGAGAAATTTTCATCATAAATTAGGTTTAGTTCTTGTTCAATTGCTTGTTGAATAAGTCTATCTAAAACCGTATGTATTACTAGTAACCTAGTACCTCCGTTTGGTTTTGGGATTTCAGCTGTTCTAACTAGCATTAGTTTGTACTCATTATTGAATATATCTTCTCTAATTTTAGTCCATTTTGTTTGTAGAAATTGTTTAAGTTCATAAACTGTCATTCCATCAACTCCATTGCTTCCTTTATTGGATATTACTATCTTCATTGCTAGGATTAAGTTTTCCCTAGATAATATTCTTTCTAATGAGCCATATTCAAATTCATCGGTTTCTCCTTTTGAATTTAATAATACTCCTTCAATAGCTTGTTGAAATGATGTACTTATCTGAGGATACGCTGATGATTTAGATCTTGGGCGTCCATATATTACTAGTTGATCATATAATTGCTTAAATAATCCATCGTCTTTAAAATCTGATAATTGTTTTCACCTGATGGGAATGGCATATCTATAACATATCCATCTTCTAAATGTTCCTTTAATTTTTTACATATTTCAATAAATTCACTCCATGTCCATGGATTATTTATAGATGGAACTTCTATGCCTGCATCTTCTATAATATCATTGTTATAATAAAATCCCACACTAGACTCCATTACCCCTAAATCATATAAATTTCCATTTACAGTTTCTTGCTCTATAATTTAAGGAAGATATATACTTTTCTCTTCTTCTGATAGATTTGATAATGGCTGAATAATATTATTTGCTGCATATACTGATATATTAGGTCCATCAACAGTGATTACATCTGGTAATCCACCTGATATTACTGATACATTAACCTTATCTGAATACACTCCTCCACTTTCATTACGAGGAACAAACTCAATATCCAAAAAGTATTTTCCATTGAATTTTTCATTAAACTCCTTTACAGACTTTGAGTATGCCTATCCATCTGTTGTTTCTTCAATAACATGAACCCACATTGATACATATTCTTCACCATCATCAAATCCTAATATGTTTTTACTTACATCACTAGTTTTAGCAAGTGAGAAGCCAGTAAAATTTACTGTAATAGCAAATAAAATTAAACTACATATTTTTTCACTTTCTCAACTTCTTTGTTTTATATAATCCATAATGTAACCGATAACTTAATGAGATAATAACATGTTAGCGCTTACACATCAGGTTGCTTTTTCCTATTTAAGGCAATTCCTTCTTATTTGTTTATATAACTTTTTAGATAACTTATAATTTAGAGTAAGTTGCTTAATTTTATCTTTATTCTAACCTAATTTTTTATATTATGTAAAAAATAAGATACATCTCTAGATTTAACTCAAGATATATCTTATTTTAATATTATTTGGTGATATTTAATTTAACACAATATAAATTTTGTAATTGGTTAATATTTCAGCACAATTACTTCTAGCTGTTTTTGATGAAAGTTAAAACCTCATCCCAAGTTGGTATAGATTCAAGTGCACCTATTTTAGTTGTAGTTATACCTCCAACTATATTTGCAGTCTTAACTATTTCCTCCATTGATTTATGTGGGTTTTCAACAACTTGAGCTAATACAGCTCCCATAAAAGCATCACCAGCCCCAGTTGCATCCTTCATCTTTAACTCTTTTGTTGGTACTAAAATTTGTTTTTCCTTTGTTGTTAATAACGCCCCCTTTTTCCCTAGTGTAATAATTAAATTTTTGCACCCTAATTTTATAATGAATTCAGAAGCTTCTTTAATGTTGTTTTTTCCACTAATTAAAAAAGCTTCTTCTTCGCTTAACTTAACTATATTACTGTCTTTAATAAAATCAATACAACACTTTATAAATCCCTCTTTGTTATTACCAAATAAACTTTCTCTATAATTAGCATCAAATGATATTATTTTATTATTCTTTTTTGCATATTCCTTTAAATTATAATAAGTTTTTTTCAAATCTCCTTCTAAGAAAGCTGTTGCACTACCAAAATGATATAAATCAAACTTTTCAAGATTATCTTTAATCATCTCAAAAGTCAATCTTGAATCAGCATCCCTGGCAAATTCAAAATCTCTTTCTCCATCTTCCATTAATGATACAAAAGCAAATGTTGTATTATTAGTATCTAATTTAAACATAAGCTCAGTATTAATTTTATTATTTTTAAATGTATCTTCTAAAAAACTACCAAAAGCATCATTTCCAACAGTTCCACAAAAATATGCTTCTGCACCTAATTTTGATATAGCCGCTGCAACATTAGCTGGAGCACCTCCTGCCTTTTTTAAAAATCCACTTGTTTCTTTTAAAGATTTTCCTAAATCCATTGATACAAAATCTATTAATGCTTCCCCTGGACAAATTACTTTTTTCATATACCCTCTTCTCCTCTTTCTCTAATATATATTTTATGTATTTGCTTAATACTAAATATTTTTTAAATTATTCATTCAATTTATCAAGACCTCCTTCTGCCTTTTAACTATGAAGCTATCTATTATGCAACTTAATCTTATTATTTCATTATCTTTACCATATTTAAAATATAATTCACTTAAAATATCTTGTAATTCATCAATTACTGATTCTTCTATAGTCATCTCCTCACCCCAACCTCTAAAATTTTATACTTCACGTACATATACTCTATAACCCAAAGTAACCGGTAACTTTAATTAGTTTATCATATTAAAAAGTTACTATCAATATTTTTTATGTTATTTTTTACAATTTTATTTTCTAAGCTATAATAGTTCAAAAATACTTGAATAATTAATAATTAGTTATTTCATCCTAAAGAAATCCCAAGAAGTCCATAACCTCCTTGGGATTATAAATACTCTATATTAATTTTTGTTCAAAAATCCTATCCAAATTAACCTTCTTAATCTTATCACTAATTTCCTAATAATTTTACATGTACATGCTATTTCTAAATCTATTCTTTCACCACTATTAGTCCTTAACAATTATAAATAATCTATTATTATTTCATTTAGTTCATCTCTTTCCTTACTAGCTTTTCCTTCATTAATCTTTTTTATATTTAATTTGCTATATTTTCCAAGTGTCCCCAAGAAATAAATACTCTAGAGGGTAACTTTCCCCCCAGAGTATTATCTATCTTCTAAACTAATTTTTGTTCAAAAATATTATCCAAATTCAATTTCTTAATCCTATCTTCAATTTCAGCAGTATCAATAGTATACAAACCTAACTCCTGCATTCTCTTAAAATAACTAGCTCCAGCAAAAGTATACCTGTCCTTTCTTCCCTCCCTAGTAGAAGACTTCTCATTTTCATAAGATATCAAATCACCAATTGCGATAGAAGAAGGTAAAATTAAAAGATGCATTCCCATCATAAGTCTAACAGCATTGTGTCCTGCCAATGAACCTGTACAAATTGCTTCAGTATGACCAACAAAAAGTCCAGACTTTTCACCAGCACAGAAAAGATTATCAACACCAACAACCTTCATATCATTAGTCCTTGGAGCTACAGACAAATACCTTATAGAATTACCCTTACTTCCTGCATAAGGATCAACATACTTAGCATGTTCAAGTCCTGGAATCTTTCTAAGCTTTTGTAAAGGGTAATAAGTAGTCATAAGCTTAGCATGACCAGTATCAAGTAAAACTACATTTTCCGCAAATTCCTTCAAAGCATATTGTTGACAAACCTTAGTACTAAGCTTTCCATAATTAACATCCTCAGAAGGAACCTTCAAAACAACAACTCCAGTCTTATCAAGTTGCTCTCTTATACTATCAGATAAACTCTCCTTAGCAAGCTTACAAGATCCAGAAAATGCACCAAGCACATCGTCATTTCTTTCACCTTGAATATCAGCTACTCCACATCTTGCACTAATACTAAGTCTTGGTCCAAATGCTGGGCAACGTAAAATACACATAGAACATCCATTACCATATCTTAAACAATTCCCCATTGGTCCTGTTGTACCAGTAGTTTCAATAAATACATCACCTTTAACATAGCTTCCATCACTTAGTAAAATTCCATTAATTTTATTATTTTCAAAATCAACGTCTGTTACCCTTGTTTCCATATGAAGGTTAATTCCCTTATCTATTAAATAATCTCTAACTACACCTTCAATCTTATTTACATCATACAATGTTGCATGTTTATGTCCTGGAAAATCTATATTAGCATGTCTTGCACATTTATCTGTTAGCTTAATTAGATCTCCTCCACCTAATGCAATTAACTCTTCTGAAGCTGTATAACGTCCGTTGTTTCTCATTATTCCGCCAACATTACCAAGTCCAAGTAAAAGATCTGTTTTTTCATAAACATGGACTTCTGCTCCGGCTTTCTTTGCTGTTAAAGCAGCTGCACATCCAGACCAGCCCCCACCAACTATTATAACCTTCATCATATTAATCTCCTCCCCTCAAATATAGCTCTTGGACTAGCTTGCACCTTACAGAATCTCTTTACTCTGTGACCTGAAAACCTTGCTGTGCACGCTCCACATACACCTTCACCGCAACACATCTTAAAATTATTACAACATGATAAATCAATATCTTGTCTATCTAAATAATCTAAATATTCGATTACATCATAAGTTAATATATCCGCTCCAGCAATGTGGATTAAAGATATATTATTGTAACCAATTATTGATTTTATAGCCACCTTAGCTTCAGGAGATAGCTTACCTTTTTCAATTAAATTCATTTCTTGAGGAACGATATTTAGCTTATCTAACCATTCAGATACGTATACATCATTAAAAGGTTGTTTATCAACAATTACAGTAACCTTATTATCATTTTGAACTAATTTTTTAATTACAGGTACCATAGGAGCCATTCCAATACCTCTTGCAATTACTAAAATATTATTATTTTTTTGTTTTCTTATGTTTTTTAAACCAAATACACCATTCCAATAAGGTCCTCTAATTGTTATTTCTCCTCCAGATTCAATATTTAATAATTGTTTTGTTTTGACACCTCTTATTTCTATCATTACTGAAATAATATTTGTATCAATATTAGAATCTAATATTGAAATAGGAACATCAAAATAAACATTTTCATCACTTCTTATAAATATAAAGCTTCCTGGCTTTGCTAAATCTATTGCTAATTTATGTGGTGCTTCAAATTTAATTAAAAGCACATCATCTTGACATAGCACTTTTTCAGATACTTTGCAGGTATAAGCCTTTCTTTGCTCCTTAGCTTTATTACCATTATTATAAAGTTCTTGATAAATACAAACTCCATTCCAATTTAGACAATCACAAAAATGACTTCCTTGTAGTTGAGAGCAAAGTATGCATTCACCACTTTCAGCTAAATGGCAAGGGCAATACTCAGTACCAGCATCTATACAATCAATCGTCTCCTTAAACATTTCGACTCCTAAATTAATACTATACACTATATAGATTATTTCATTAAATCCGTTTTGTTACTATAAATCGCCTAATATATAAAATTTTCTACTGTAAAATATTATAAAAAAACACACAATTATAAGAGTAAACTCATATAATTGTGTGTTTTAAATTTTTATTAATAATTTATTCTAAACAACCGTTTATAATTTTTTCGTTTTTCTTACAAAATAAAACTGCTAATAACATTACTAATAAGCAGAATGCCGCATATATCCAGAATAATTGATTACCCATGCTTCCGAATAAAATAATTAATGAACCTATTATAGCTAAAACAGGATTAATTATAGTATTCCAAATACCTGAAATCTTACCTTGTCTACCTAATTGAATAACTTTTACATATAAAAGTATGTACATTGTGTAACTCATTGTAATTGATATTTCAGATATATCTGAATTTGGAAGTAATCCAAATTTAGTTGTTAAGTAATGAGCAATATACCATACTATAGCTATAATAAATGCTACTATTGCAGAATTAACTGGCATTAATAATTTTTCATCTATCTTATTAATAACCTTTGATTTTGGGAACATATTTCTTACTGATAAAGAATGTGGTAATCTTATCATTCCTAAAGTTAATCCATTAATAGTACCCATGATTGAAATTATAACAAATATTAATACAATTTTTGCTCCCCATGGTCCTAATAAGTTGTTTGCAGCTAAGTCAACGTGAGCATCTCCTAAGCTCATAATAGTTTCTGGCCCTATATACATGCTTATTCCAACAAAGTATAAAACATATACTATTAAAATAAATATAGGTGCTATTATAAGAGCTTTTGGTAAATTTCTTTTTGAATCCTTTATTTCATGTGAAATTGATGTAGAAACTACCCATCCATCAAATGAAAATGCGATTGGTGCTATTGCAGCAATCCATCCTGTAGACTTCATTGCAGTAATATCACTAAATGAAACACTGCTTGTATCTCCAAATACTAATCCAGCAACTGCAATTAATAATAAAGGTATTAACTTTATTATTGTAGATGCATTTTGGAATAATCCACCTAACTTTGCTGATAAAGTATTAATTACAAATAAGAACACCATTATTGCTAATCCAATTAACATTTGTTTTTCTAATGTTCCTTCTATTCCAAATAAAATGCAAATGTAGATTCCAGCCACCCAAGAAACTACTGCTATTAATGTTGGAAAATATAAAAATGTTTGGAACCAACCAAAAGCACATGATGTTGACTTATTATAATACTCTTCAGCATATGCTATTAAGCCACCTTCTTTTGAACTTCTTGATGCTAATTGTGATATAGTTAAACTTCCAAAAATTATAGCAATTGCTGCTATACAGAATACTAATACTCCTAATGCTACGCTTCCTCCTGTAGCAACAAGAATATTGTCACTCTTAAAGAATATTCCTGAACCTATAACAATTCCAACAATCATTGCTATGGCAGTGAATAATCCATATTCGTTTTTCTTCATGTTGTTTTCCCCCCAATGTTTTTATGTCTTTCTTCATAAGTTCACTCAGAAATTGTAATTTCCATATATCCCAAAATAGATATCTTGTAGAACAATATGCTAAGTTTCTACTAATATACCATGAAACTAACATTTAGTAAATAAAACAATTTGATTTTTTATAAAAAATTTTGAGATTTTAATTATTTTTTTAATTTATTTAAAAATTTCATCACCCATTGCTACAAAACTCTGTAAAGCCATGAAGAATTTAATATCACATCTTTCATTACTATTTAATATTTTAATTGCATCTTCTTTAGATAATAATATAGTTTCGATATCTTCATCTTCCTCTAAATTTTCTGTCGAAATTTCTCCTGAGCAAGTACAATATACTAATGAAACTGATTCATCAGTCATACCTGGTGATAAATAAAGCTTATTTCCTACTTTACTTTCTATTACCTCTTCTAAGTCTAATCCTGTTTCCTCTTTTAATTCTCTTTTAACTGTTGGTATTATATCATCATCATTATCAATTAATCCTGCTGGTAACTCATAAACATAGTTATTTAAAGGAATTCTAAACTGTTTAATAGCAACTAATTTCTTTTCATCCTTATGATATGCTAATATAACAACAGCATCTACTTTATCTTCTTTTCCATTAAAGAATTGATCTTCTAATGCCTCTTTAGTTTTTCTTGATGCAATTGTCCAAGTTTTTTCCTTACCACCCCTATTTATATAATCAGCATTATATAAGCTTAAAAATTTAGTTTTAGATAATACTTTTAATTCTTTTACTATAGTTTTACTCAAAATATTCTCCTCCGATTCTATTTACATTATTTTAATTTAATAATTAACAATACCTATATATTCATTTTATACCAAATTTATATACAATAAAAGAAAAAAGCACTAATTATTAGTGCCTTCATTTTGTATTAAACTATCAAATTCTTTTTGTGATATATCAGTGTCGCATATTAGAGCTTTTTTTAACAACTCATTTCCACTATCATTTAATGCTACTTTTCCTATAATGTCTCCACTATTTTTATCAAATAATGTGTTAAACACTTCTACCTCAACAGATCCTTGACCTTTAAATCCATAATCAAATTCTGACTCTTCAACTATTGTTCCTAAATTAATAAATTCTGATGAATTTACAATATCTTTCATATTATTTGCTTTAAAACAATAATTATCTGAAACATATTTATAAATTTGTTCTGTAACATTCCATCTGTCACTACAATTTAAAACTACGATAATAATGTTTCTACCTTCATGTCTAACTGATGAAACTAAACATTTTCCTGCTTGACCTGTATATCCAGTTTTTACTCCATTAGCTTCTGGAATTCTATACAAAATTTTATTGATATTATTATAATCTCTTGTAAAACCTGATGCATCTCTTGTTATAGTTTTTGTTCCACAAATTTGGCAAAATGTTTCATTTTCCATTGCCTTTGCAGTTAATAATGCTAAATCATAAGCACATGTATAATGCTTAGCACTATCTAACCCGTGTGGACTTTCAAAGTGAGAATTAACTAATCCCAAACTTCTTGCATAGTCATTCATAATATTAGCAAATCCTTCTACACTACCACCAATATCTTCTGCTATTGCAATTGCTGCATCATTACCAGACTTATATAATAGTCCATATAATAATTCTATTAATTTTATTTTCTCACCAGCTGTATATTTAACTTTTGATCCCCTTATAGATGATGCATTTTTACTTATAGTTACTTCTCTATCTAAATTACCTTGACTTATTGCAATCAAGGCTGTAAGGATTTTTGTTGTACTTGCCATAGGCACTATTTCGTCTGCATTTTGTGCAAATAACACTTGCTTTGTTTTACTATCCATTGCTATAGCACATCTTGCATTTACTCTAATGCTATTTAATAGATTTTCCATATCAACATCATCTATATCATCATCTTGAATATCATCGATTATAGCTAAATCTTCAACTTCATCTTCATCATCAAAGCTTTGCGCATAAACACAATTATTCATTAAATTACAAATAATTAGTACTAAACTTAAAGTTACTCCTAGGATTTTAAAATTTTTCATATCCATCACTCCTATTTTCTCCTTACACATGTAGTATTTTCATTTATTAAATTTTTAAACATGTTTATTAAATTTTTATGATTTAGATTTAATTTTTGTGGCAATACTAATAGAAGATTAGGAGAGGTTAATTATGCATATTTTAATAATTTTTGTTGTTATAGTATTAATTTTGTTTATACCTATACCCCTGAGCTTTCATTTTTATGTCTCTAAGGATAGGTTTTACGTAAAAATTTATAATATTAATTTATTATCTAATGATGGTGGCTTAATAAAGAAATTTCTTAATAAGAAAAAACCAAAAGAGGATAAAGGTAAGAATATCGAAAAAACAATTGATGACCATAAAGATGATAATGACTCCTCTAATAAAAAAGTTAAGTTTAAAGAAATACCTTTTAAAAAACTTTATCATAACCTTGCTTATAATAAATTTAAGCCAACATTAAAGTTTGATAGTAATATTTCTTATTCCTTAGGAGATTCAAGCAAAACTGCTATAGCTTTTGGTTTACTTTATAATATTAATCCAATCCTACTAAATATTTTTTCTATTATATTTAAGGTAAAAAGATATAAAAATGATTTTAAGCCTATTTTTAAAGATAAAATACTTTTTGAACTCACACTAAACAGTATAATTACCTTTAATTTAGCAAAAATTATTTATATATGTTTTATTATTATAAAATCATTTAATAAAAATAGGAGGTGAATCCCTTTATTTGGGGATTATTATGGCTGATAAACATGAATTAGAAAACTTAATGAGAAGTACTATGGAAAATTTACGTGATATGATAGATGTTAACACTGTAGTTGGAGATGTAGTAGAAACTAGTGATGGAACTTCGATTGTTCCAATTTCTAAAGTAACCTTTGGCTTTGCATCTGGTGGAAGTGAATTTGGTAACCATGTTGCTGTTAAAGATGATGGAGATGAAAATTATCCTTTTGGTGGTGGCTCAGGGGCTGGTGTCACTGTAAAGCCAGTAGCATTTTTAATAGTTAAGGACGGCTCTGTAAGATTGCAACCTGTAGATTATGATAATACTGTTGATAGAATTGTAGATTCAGTTCCTCAACTTTTAGACTTATTTAAAGGATTCTTTAAAGATAAAAATGCTGGAACTGAAAGTCAAGATTTAGACTTATAAAAAAGTAGCTGTATCAAAACAATTAAATTTTGATACAGCTTTATTTATATAATAAAAATTATTTATCTTCATCAATAGCAGCTTCATTCATCTCTTCTGCTACTTCCTCTTCTATATTATTTTCATTATCATTATTTTCAAAATCATCAACTTCTGGTTCCATATCTTCAATTGCTTTATTTAATAAATCAATTGAACTTTGAGTTTCTTCATCACTATATAAATCTAATGATGGTAATTCCTTTATTGTTTTTAAACCAAATTGTCTTAAAAATTCATCTGTTGTTCCATAAAGTATTGGTCTTCCTGGAACTTCTAATCTACCTATATCTTTAATTAATCCTCTTTCAATTAATCTTGCAATAGCAGATTCAGATTTAACACCTCTTATTTCATCTATATCTATACGTGTTATTGGCTGTTTATATGCAATTATTGCTAAACTTTCTATAGAAGCTTGTGATAGAGAATGTTTTTTATTTTTCTTTAATAGCTTTTGAACAAAATCTGAATTTTCACTTTTAGTTACTAATTGATATGCTCCATTTATGCTAATTAATCTTATTCCTCTACTTTTATCTTCATATTCATTTGCCATTTCACTCAGGATTTCTTCAACATTCTTTTCTTTAAGTTCTAAATTATTGCTTAATTCCCTTAATGCTAAAGGTTCACCACTTACAAATAGCATTGATTCTATGGCTGATTTTATATCTGACTTTCTTGATAGTTCATTAAATTCATATTGCTTAACATCAATGTTACTCAATATCTCTCCTCCTCTTAATAAGTATATTTGAAAAACTCTCATCTTGGAAAACTTGAATAGTTCTTATCTTTATAAGCTCTAATAATGCTAAAAATGTTACTACAGTTTCAAGCTTACATGTACTTTCTTTCATTAAGTTATTGAATTCAATAACTTCACTAGAATTAAACCTTTCTAAAAGTTCTTCCATCTTATCTTCAACCTTATACTTATCTACATATATCTTCTTTTGTACTACATTAACCTTATTTTGTTTCTCTCTATAGGTTTCTAATATTTTATTATAAATATTATATAAATCTAAAAGTGTAAGATTTTTAAATATATCATCATTATCGATTTTTTCTGGTTTTATTTCTTCAATAATTTCAGGCTTTTTACTAAAAACTTCACCAGCATTTATATATTTATTCTTAAAGAATTCTGAAACGTTCTTTATCTTCTTATATTCAATTAGTCGTTCCATTAATCTTTTTTCAATATCTTCTTCACTTTCCTCTTCTTCATCAACCTTTACTTTTGGTAAAAGATTTTTTGATTTTATCTCTATTAAAGTAGCTGCTACTACTATAAATTCAGATGTAATTTCAAGGTCCATTACTTTTCTAGTATTAAGATATTCTAAATATTGATTTGTAACTTTATATATCTCTATATTATATATATTCATCTTATTCTTTTTAATAAGATGTAGTAATAAATCAAAAGGTCCTTCAAAATCTGCCACTTTAACCTTTGGCAATTCCATTAATTCATCCCGCCTTTATATTTTTATTAAACTTCCCTATTAATCTTATAGGGTCTCATAACTTATATAATATCAATTTTCTAATAAAAGAACAACCCTAAAGGTGCTCATGATAATATATATCCGTTGGTTCATTTTGAAGCTTATATTCATTAGCTAATATAAAGAACTTTTCATCAAAGCAAATTTCTCCGCTTATACTTATCCATTGCCCATCTTCAAAATCATTATCAATACCTTTTACTCTTATTTGTATTTTTTCTTTATCTGCCTGACAGCATTTCACTGCTATTCTTGAAATAATAATGCAATCAGGATTTTCTTCACTTTTATCTACATACCCTAAAAAAATCATCTTTTTTCCTTCGAACTTTTCTTTATTGTCATTTATGTCATTTAAAATTTCATAATTTTCGCTATTTATAATTATAGCATCATCGTTTTTATTAAGGCCCAAATCACTATTTATATTATTAGTTTTTAATAATGGAAATATAAAAAGCAAAATAAAACCTATACATAATGTGAAAGTTAATGGAATAAATTTATTTGTTATTTCAACCCTTCTTTTAATAGTAAATATTCTTCCAAACTGAGCAATTGTAAACACACCTAAAATAACTATACTTAAGTAAAAGTATTTTATCATGTCTACTCCTACAAAGTTAGTAATATTTCCACTTCTTATTAAAAAAACAATCGAAACTTCCATTAATATTAAAATAATAAACCATATTAATTCATCAACATTGAATTTTTTCATAGCTCCCCCATATATTAATTAAACTACAACTAAACAAATCAGAAATACTACAACAGAAATCATTGCTAAAAGCTTAAGGACAAACTTCTTTTTAAAGAATCCAAAGGCTAAAATTAAATTTTTAAGATCCATCATTGGACCTAATATTAAAAAGGCAATTACTCCTGCAACCCCAAAGTTGTCCATAAACCCTTTTGCAACAAATGCATCTGCTTCTGAGCATAAAGAAAGTAAAAAGCCCAAACACATCATTATTATAATTCCTATGGTTTTTCCTGAGGTCATATTATTTATTAAGCTATCTTGCATAAAAACAACAAAAATACTTGAAAGGAATGCACCAAAAATAAAATAAATACTTATATTTAAAAATTCATTAGAAGCATTTAATATTAAATTCTTTATCTTACCTTTCAATGAAATATAATAATTATTACTATAAGTACAACAATCACAATAAAGTCCAACATTATCATCTTTAACAACTTCATTTTTCTTCTTTTTGTCATACATTATACCAGTCAATAAACCAACTATTAATGCACCTACTACTCCTCCAATAGTTCTATAGATAACAACACTTATGTTATCTGGAAATGCATAATATGTAGACATAATTACAACGGGATTAACTATAGGTACAGCTAACATAAATGTAATTCCAACACCTACAGGTAATCCTTTCTTTATTAAGCTTCTTGCAATAGGAACAATTGCACATTCACAAACTGGAAAAAATATTCCTGCAATTGCAGCTATAAAATATCCTATAATACTGTTTTTAGGTATTATTTTTTTTATAAAATCATCAGAAACATAAATTTGAATTATTGCTGATAAAACTGCACCTATTAGTAAAAAAGGTAGTGCTTCAACAATAATTCCAAGGTAACTCCACATCCAAGATTCAAATTTACTTATACTCACTTTCTCACCTGCTAACTCACTTTCTCATATAATCAATTATCTTAACCCTCATGTTTCTTAAAAAATTATTTTCAAGCAACTTACTTTCATCTAATGCTTTTTCGAAATCCTCATTATTATTTGACTTTATAATTTGTGCTTTATGATTTAATGTACCAAGAAGATCTATATCTTCCTCTATTTTTTCTTCACTTAACTTATAACAATTATTTATTACTAAAACATCACTACTTTGAATAAAAGGAAGTAAAAGTTCTCCCATATTCTTAATATAAAAATCTAAGCTATCTCCGTCACATACAAAATACATTGTATTTAATTTTATGAGTTTTCCTGTTTCATTATCAAAAATGCATCTGTATAAATGTTCTAAAGTTTCTGTACCGTTATACTCAATTATTATCCTATGTGGCTTATATTCCTTAACAATCTTATAAATTTCTCCGTTTAACTCTGAGTTATCCTCTATAAAATCAATATGTTTAACAGTAATATCATTTTCTTCTAACTCTTTAATTTTTACATTTCCGCTTTCACATGTTAAGACTATTATTTTTTCACCAACTGCCTTAGTTTTATTGATTAATGAATTAATAAAGGCTGACTTTCCAGCCCCTAAAAATCCAGTAACTACTTCTATGCCAACCTTCATAATACCACCACCTAAAGAAAGAAATTTTTTATTTTATCTCTATTTAAGTTTGTCCCAATAAAGGAAATAACAGATTCTCCTCTATAAGCTATCTTTTCCATATTTATTTCAGATAAAGTATAGTCAAACTGTTCCTTACCATTATTAGTGTCAACTATTCCTTTTGCTCTAATTATTTCTCCAAATTCAAAGCTATTTTTAATAAAATTAAATTTACTTAAAAGTTCTTCCTTAGAAACTTTTCTATTAACCTTAAGTGCAAAGCTTTCAAATTGGTCTTCTTCATTATTTTCTTTTTTAAGTATTCCTTTAGAAAAACTGCTTTTCTTTAATGATGTTTTTCCACTTTTTGTACCTTTATTCCTTATAATAAAATTCTTTGGTATTAAGTCTTCAGCTTTAGTATTTTTCCATTCCTTACTAACGATGATTGCATTTTTATTTATTTTTCCTATTTCATCATGTAATTTCTTAACCTCTTCACTACTTATATTTTGAGTTCTACTTAATATCACAATATCAGCATTTCTTATTTGGTTATCAAAGAAGCTTTTAAAATTAGATAAATATAAATTAAATTTTTCTGCATCAACAACTGTTATTGCCTTTTCAACATAAGCAACATCTTTCAATTCTTTCTCTTCAAATACTTTTTTTATGTCACTTAGCTTTGCTACTCCTGTAGGTTCTACTAACAGCCTGTCTACATTGCAATTTTCAACAACATCTAAAATTGATTCCTTAAAATCACCGGTTACCTGACAGCAAATACATCCTGCATTAATTTCTTTTACTAATGTATTTGTTCTTTTTAATATTGTTCCATCAATACTTACTTCACCAAATTCATTTTCAATAATAGCTATATTTTCATTATAATAGCCTTCTTCTATTAGCTTCTTTATTAATTGTGTTTTTCCTGCTCCAAGAAACCCTGAAAATAATTCTACTTTAACACTCATTCTAAACTTTCCCTATATTATTGTTCTCAAAAAATTCTATGAAAACTTTCTTACTTTTATGCTTATTTTACTTTCAATAATGTTTATCATATATTTTTTTATTTTTTGTATATAATAATATTGTAGATGTATCATTTTATATGAACGTTATACACAAATAAAAAAATAGAGTTGCCATTATGGAGGGCACTGAAAAAGTGCCTTTCGGAATAAAAGACCTAAAAAATTTTTTTAAGACAATTTTTTAGGTCTTTTATGT